>JAMOPX010000174.1 GCA_027064285.1 Desulfobacterales bacterium
ATAAATACCGAGGCAGTAGATTGGATATCTGCAAGGACAGATCTTCTGGCAGGTTTTTTTAGCCTCTTGGGATTTGCTTTTTTGATAAAGAAAAAGATCCCTTATATAGCTATTTCTGCAGCCTCATTTTTGGCAGGGCTTTTATGCAAGGAGTCTGCTATAGGTTTTATTCTGTTTGCATTTATCTTTGTGTTCTTCTTTTACAAAGATGAGTTTTCATTAAAGCAAAAATTATTCTTTACATCTGTTTTTACCCTTGCCTTAGCATGTTATTTTCTTATGCGCTATCCAGAACTCAGGTTCTGGAATATTAAAGAAAAAGGTATTATCCCAGATAATATCTCAGCTATTATCCCAAAGGGTAAAATAACAGCGCCAATTTCTATCACATATGCAATAGGGGTCTTCTTTAAGGTAATTGGATTTTATTTTAAAAAACTTTTTATACCATGGCCATTAAATTTTGCCATAATAAAAATAAACAGAACTTTTTATCTGTTTTTTGGTATTTTTGTTCTGCTTTTAATAGCATATAATTTCATAAAAGAAAAAAATGGACTTAGTATGTCTTTTATATGGTCGTTTTGTTTTATGTTAGTGGCTGTGATTGTCCCTTTGAAAAGACTTGCATGGACACCTCTTGCAGAAAGATATGTATATATCTCATCCTTTGGTATGGCTCTTTTTTGGGGATATATAATGTTAAAAGTTAACAAACTTGAAAGCTTAAGACTAAAAAAGATTGTCTTCAGCGCAATAGGGATATATGCATTTGTTTTTGCTATATCAACTGCTCACAGGAATTATATATGGAAAGACAACTACAGGCTTTATCTTGATACTGTCAAAAAATCTCCTGACTTTGGTCCAGCTCACAATGAGCTTGCAATAGCACTTCTTGCAAAAGGAAAAAAAGAAGAGGCAAAAAAGGAATTTGAAATAGCTGCTAAATTAACAAAAGGACATCACATGAGCCTTATAGCAGAAAATAATGTATTGATAGTAGAGCAAGAAAAGGCTGAACCAGCAAAGATATTATCCCAATACGATAAGCTGATAAATAAGAGCAATGATAAAAATGTGCAATGCACTATCTTGCACAATGCAATAAGATATATTACTCAGACACTTTTAAACAACAAAGAAATAGGGAAAAAAGAAAGATACATGCTTTATAAAAAAGAAATAGAGTATTTCAAAAAACTTGCTCCCTTAGAAGACAAAGCTTTTTGCTGGTATAGGATAGGACAGCTATATTTGGCACTTGGAGATAAGAAAAAAGCAGCTTCCTATTTTAAAAGGGCATATGAGCTGGCAGATAAAGATGCTTATTTCAAAAAACCTGCATATAAGCTTTTTAAGAAGATAACAAATGCGAAAAATAAGCTAAAACAACAAAGTTCAGCTGATGGAAAATCCCTATCCACTGAAAGAGGACACAATTTTCTTGACAAGTATTCCTGTTCCTTAATATAATCAATTTTATATGAGAAGGTAGTATAATAGAGTTATAGCAAATTTGGAAAAATTAGTTGTTTTATACAAAAGTTATCTTGTAGTGATAAACGGGCAAGCGACAGTGAGACAGATAGATAGAATCAGAGGGAAGGTGTTTGATAATAGAGGGCACTATAGTAGGAAAGTAGTGGACAGATAAGAATAAATAAGAAGGAGGTTAGGCTATAATGAATAGGAGAAAACTTGTGAGTATGGTTTTTTTTCTTTTTTTTGTCCTTATTGGTATTTCATATGCAAAGCAGGTGATTTTATCAGAGGTTCCTGATTATGGTTGGTGGTATGGATGTGCTCCTACATCTGCTGGAATGCTTATTGGGTATTATGATATTCATGGATATAATGGCTTAAGATATAATAATTTGGTTCCTGGTGGAAAAGCAGAACTTAGCACTTTTCCAAGTACAGCAGGAGTGTGGCAGTATAGGGCTCAATATGCTATAGCAAGCCCTGAACATGTAAAAGATTTTTATAGGGGGGGATATGGGGCATCAGGTGATGATGTTGATCCACCATATCACGAGTTTAATAGTCTTGCTGATTTTATGGGAACAAGTCAGGATTCAGCAGGCAATTCTAATGGAACTACAACATTTTGGTTTTATACAAATGGCTCTCCTCTTTATGTAGCAGATATATATACGCTTGGTTTGAAAGATTCATCAGGTCTTTATGGAATCTGGGAATACATAGACTATCGTGGATATGGAACCCATGATTCACTAAATGATAAGACCATGTTTAATCAATATGTAGATACATACGTTTCTGGTGGCTTTAGCTTTAATGATTTTATGAGTGAAATTAATAGCGGAAGACCTGTTATTATTCATTTAAATGGACATGCTATGCTTGGATATGGTTATGATACAGAGGGAAATATCATATATGTGCATGATACATGGAGTCCAGGCGATCATACAATGACATGGGGTGGCACATATGGAGGGATGGAATTTATAGGTGTAACATGTGTTCATCTTACAGGTGGGTCTCCTGTTCCGATTCCTAATTCAATTATGCTTATTGGTTCTGGACTTTTCTTATTGCTAATATTTGTAAGAAGGAAAGACTCTGTAGAAAGAGAGACGGCTTAATGAAAATATTTCTTTTAGGATTGATTTTAAGCTTTTTAGTAGGGCGGCAGGGTTTTTCTATCCCTCCGCCACAAATAATAAAAGACACAAACTTGAAAGCAAAAGTTATTGCTATAGGAAAAGTGGATGAAGTCGTAAGCTTAAAAGAAAAGTCGTATTTTGAACTGAAGATACTTCATGTGATAAAAGGGTATGGTATTGTGAGAGAAGGAGAAAGGATAAAGGTGTTTTTTAGTAAAAAAGAGTGCCAGAAAGAAGGAATCGTTGCTTATAAAATGGGTGAAGTGGAAGTTAAGGTAAAAGAAGGAGATCTTGTTGTATGTTATTTAGATCCTTTAAAAGATGGTTTTAGACCAAAAATAGGCGGGCTTTCTGTTGTTAGAATAGCTTATAATGAGGCTTTATAAAGTATATTAAATTTATTCCTATAAAATACTCTGTATAGTTGGCTGATTTGCTGATTTGAGAGCTAAGTTGTGCTTCAAAATGAGGAGTTATAAGCTTTCGTAGTAAAACTTTTATCTTATATCCTAATCCAAAAAATTCTCTTCCTCTGTATTTTTCTCCTATTTCAGGACTAAATGGATAATGCGGTGAGTCTTTTGTTTTATAATAAAGTGCACCAGATCCAATACTTATGTCACAAAGGTATGTCCTGCATTTTTTTGTTTGTAAATGGAAAAAAGGGCCTGTTACAAGTAGAACCTTTGGGCTAAAGTATCCGCCATGTCCATATGTAAAGTAATCAGAGTTATGTTCAAAATGTTCTGCAGAAAGAAAAAGTCCTGTAGAATAATTTCCAGACTCTAACAGATATGTTTTTCCTATACTAATTCCTCCAAAATATCTGTGGTTGTCCCAGATATGTCTTCCCCAGATATAATTATAGCCACCTTTAAGAGAAAGCCACAAAGAATCGGGAAGAGAAAATGTTTTACCTGCTTCAAGACCAAGCTTTAGGACTCTACCCCATCTTTTTTCACTGTAAGGGTCTTTTAAACCAACATAGGATAAAATGCTTTCTTCTATTGGTTCTTGATAAAACTGAATATATCTATTTTTCTGTCTTATTCCAAAAAGGAATGTAAGCATTGGGTATACAGGACCATTTAAAGAAGTTGTTCCAACCTTGAGATGATAATGAGTATAGCCTTCTTTTTCCCATACTATTTCAGGATAAACTGCCCACGTAGAAGTTATAAGATTGTGTCTTAAAGTATGCCTAAAAGCCTTTCCAACATAAGGAAAATCAGGGCTGCTTCCTGATGAAAGCCTTTTTGTTGTGAGAATAAAATCTATTTTCTTCCCAAGAATATAAGGATAAGAGAAAGTGTAGGATGTGTAAAATTCATTTAACTGTGATGTTCCAGAGGTTCCTGCCTTGTGTCTATAATAAGTTGATATTCCAACAGAAGGAGAATCTGCATTAAAATAGCATGTGTTTTTGTCATGATATATCTGGGAAGCAGTTATTGGACATTCATGTGAAAAGAAAAAATCTGCTGAAATCTTTTTTGTCTTTTCTCTTTTGGCTACTTTCTTTGCATAATGAAATGCCTTTTTTAGATCTTTCTTAGAATAGATTCCAAGAACCATCTTTACACTTGAAGGATCATCTTGCTCTTTTATAAAAAAAGGAAGCGCATCTTTTATCTTTTTTTCTTTATAAAAAACCCACGCTAAAAATTTTTTAGCTTTCTTATTTTTTGGATCTAAAAAGAGGATCTTTTTTAGGTAAAGCTCACATTCTTTGTATTCTTTTTTGTCATAAGCTTTGCTTGCTTTTTTGAAATATAGACCTATCTTAAGTTTCTTAAATCTATCACTTTTATATCTTTCAGAAATCTTCAGTGCTTCATTATATCTTTCTAACTTCATAAGGACATAAGCTAAGGGAAAAGCTGTCTTTTCAGAAGGTCCTTTTTTATAAAGAGACAAAAAGATTTTGTATGCTTCATTATATCTTTTTCTTTTAATATACCACCATCCTAAGATATTTAATGTTGCTTCATCATTTGGATTAATTAAAAGAATCTCTTTTGCTATTTTTTCTATATTCTTAGATGAAGGAAGATATGCTTTAAGAACATATAACCTCAGATTTTTCAACTCATTTTTGTAAGAAGAAGAAAATTCTTTATTCTTCATGTCTTTTTTTATTATTTGATCAAGCCTTTCATATGAAATCATGTTCTTTAGCTTGTAAAACACAGCTATTCTGAGTTTTTCATCTTTACTGCATTTAAGAAGCGCATAATATATTCTTATAGCCTCTTTTTTTTCTCCTTTTTCAGAAAGGATCTTTGCGGTCTTAAAATAAAGATAAGGAAAAATACATCTTTTTAACTCATTTCTATAGCTAAGCTTAATTAGTTCTTTTAAATCAGCTCTCTTTTGAGCATACAAAAGTCTTTCTCTTAGAATGTTTCTTTCTATTTTTTCTTTCCATATCTTTCTTTGTCCTTTATTCAGCTTAGGCAAATACAAACGAGCTTCTTTGTATTTTTTTTCTTTCATTAAGATACCAAGAAGCATAGGAGTTGTTATTTTTAGTTGATATTTTGATCTCACAAGCTCTTTTAAAATAGGAATAGCCTTTTTTTCATTATTTTCATTGACATACGAACATGCTAATCCAAACAGTGCATTTAATTTGGTATCTTCATATTTAGAGGCCATCTTAAAAAGAATAATAGCCTTTTTGTATTTTCCTTTATTGTAGAGATTCCATGCTTCTGTTATATAAAGTTTTCCAATAGTAGGCGATATTTTTTCTTTTTTTTCTTTTTGTTTTATTGTGATCGGAGCTGTTCCCTGCTGTGGCTTTTGTTTTAATTTTATTATCTTAGCGTGTGCCAGTGCCGAAAAAATAATCAAAATAGATATAGCAAGTAATTTATTATTTATCTTTTTCACTCTTCCAATCTTTTGCTAACAAATATAAGCTAAAGAAATAATAATTTTTTTTATCTAAGGATAGTTTCTGCTCAGCAATCTTAAATAACTTTTTTGAAACAGATTCTTCACCTATGCTTTCAGCAACCCTTGCATATATGGCATAATATCCTGATGGAGCTTCTTTTAATGAAAAACTGTCATGAACAAGATCAACCCACAAAGGGATATAAGAGAATCTTTTGTAAAGGTCTATGATTCTGTTACCTATACTATTCAAGCTCTTTTCTTTTTCCATGCATAGATAGAGAGACACTCTTACTGCATTATATCCAAAGTATATGCTCTTTTCTTCATGGATAAATATCCCGTCTTCTTTTAGAAGAATCCAATCTGAAGGAAGTTTAAGCAGTCCAAATCTTGCCTTTGAAAGTAACCATACTGAATCCTGATAAATTTTTTCCCAAAATTTTTTATTTTCAAATTTTGAAAACAATTTAAATGCTGGAAGTATTAGATAGGAAGGATTCAAAATAAGAAAATCTTTATCCTTAAATCCAAAATATCCTGGCAAAAGAAACATATGGCCTTTCCAAGATATACAAAGCTCCTTTCTTATATCTTTCAAAATTTCAATAGCATATTTTTTGTAATCTTCATCTTTCCATTTTTTAAAAGCCTTAAGAAGGGCATAAGCAATTAAGATATCACCATCACTGGCATTATTATAATCAATTACCTGCCAATTTCCATTAGGTCTTCTTCCCCAGCTCCATGCAAAAAGTTTATCTTTTCTTATCTGAAGATTATCTTTTGTCCATTTCCAGACAAGATCAAATGTTTTTTTATCATTATAGATTGTGGAAAGAAGCATTCCATATCCTTGCCCTTCTGAATGACTGATCTGACCATTTTGATAATCAATTACTCTTCCCTCATTGTTTATAAAGTTTTTTTTATATTCCTTCCATAAGGAAGGATCTAAAGGAAAAGCTGCTGACGAAAAAAGAATAGAGAATGCTATAATAAAATTAATCTTCAATATACTCTTCCACATTCTTTGTCCTCTTTTTCCTGTATTTTCTAAGTATGAGCAGTATTATCAAGCTTAAAAGCGCAATTATTACAAACAAAGAGATGAAAAATAGATAGAAATGTTTTCTAAGATAGTATGTTGGCATACTTACTTTTCCTAACTCTCCTACATAGTAGACCTTACCTACTCTTACAGATGACACCTTATAAGGAGAAGTCAGTTCAATTAATGAAATATCTCCGGAACATCCTGCTTGCACAGCAGGATTTAGAATAACTTTACTCATCTTTTCTAGAGCAGCAGAAGATCTGGCAGTAAAAATGATAATTGTTCCTCCCTTCTTAGATGGAGATTCAAATTCCATAATTAAACCTTTTTTATCTCCAAAAGAGCTTATTTGTTTACTTAAAACAGCTATTTTTGGAGATTTATTAAGCTTCTCTTTATGAAATACTTTTTTTATTGTTTCTTTTAGCTGACTTATCTTTGATTTAACAGCGCTTCCTTTTAAAGAAATAATAGGATAATAGATTTTATTTTCAGCAAGCAATTTGAGAGGAGCACTTTCTTTAAATTCCGCTGGAATAGTATTTATTGGGCCTATAATAACAAGTTCTTTGTCTGTATCTTCTGGCTTTTTGAATTCTACATTCAGACCTAAGAGAGGATAACCAGTTTTTTTGGTCAAAAGCCCAATTAGGTTTAAAAAAGAATTCAAAGTTCTTTTATCCTGAGTCGTGATATAGAATATACTTTTAGACGCATCTGGAAAACGGGTAAATGGAAAACCATCCTGAAAGAGGAGTTCAATTCTTGGCATATCTACAAGGTGTGGCATAGGAGGAAAGTAAAATGATGAATCACTAAATAATGTTAAGAACAGATTTTTGGTCTGAATAAGTTCACATATCCCCGTAACAGAAGGGGTAAGCACGGGCATAAATGTAATTTTGTTAATCCCTCTTTTAAACAAATATGCAGGTATAGCAATCTTGTAATTTTCATATACCGTACCATGAGGATTATCTAAGTGAATTGCGGTAATATGCTTTCCATTAAGCAATATGTTTAAGACAGAGTCAGATCTCATTCCTGCTCCATATGCAAAATGAAGATAAAGATTTGCATATCTATTTGGCTTTATTAAAAGATCGCTTGGAAGATAAAAAACAAGATCCTTTGGTAAAGGATAGATTCCTTTAAATGTATGGCTTAAAAGCCCTAAATCTTTAAATGTATATTTATAGCCGGGCCTAAGAATTAACTTTCCAGTATAAGGAAGAGGCTTAGGTATATCTAATTCTTTAACTATCATTCTGTCTGAGTCAGGAAAAGGAAAAGAAATAACAGCTATGCTTTTGGCAGCACATTCAAGGTCTTTTAGATTTTTTCCAGATACAACTAAAAGTGCATGTTTTGTGTCAATATAATTTTCAAGTTCTGAATCAATATAGACTTGAGTAGGGAGGTGAAAAATTTTCAAATATGTTCCTGTTATTTTTGCTTTTATTCCTCTTTTGTTTAAAAAGTCTTCTACAAATTCATTCTTTCCAATAAGGATGTTGTCTACTCCTGATTTTAACTTTTGGGAAACAGTAAAAATCACATCTCTATAGTCAAATCTTAAAGATATACCTGAGGCTATAATTCCTGCTAATTTTAAATACTTAGGATCTGTTTTCTCTAAAACAAAATTTAGTTTTCCTTGTGGAAATATCTTTGGATCGAATAGAAAATTACACACAGAAGATAGTCTAAGTGGAACATCCTTAAGGGTATAGTCAACTTCAAAGGAACTTTTGTCAATATATAATGTTGTCCACAGTTCTGGAGAAAATGGATCTTCACATACCTTCTTTGTTTGAGAATGCTGTATTACCAAAAAAGTGAGGTCATTGTATCCAGGGAAAAAAGCAGATCCTGGAATAAGGATCTTTAGCTCTCCTTCCGTAGAAAAAGGATTTAATTTTATCTGAGCAAGGATATATCCATTTATTTTAACAACTAGTGCTGATCTTTCGGAAAGGAGAGAAGAATTCATATATTTTAACTTTAAAAAGGCTTTATTTACCCGCCATCTATTAGGAATAGGAATCTTTATTGTATAGTGAGAATAACTTCTTTTTAAAGTAATAATCTTTTTCGGTGTTAATTTAATAAGTGGCACTTTTATAACTTCTGCTTCTGCTTTTGCTTTTAAAATAAATATTTCTGTAAGCACTGCTATTATAACCAGTAGCTTTTTCATGAATTACATACTCCTTTCTTCCGTACTTTCACTTATTGAAGATGGTGGACGACGCCATATTGGCAAGCTAACATTAATACTCTTGTCACTTTTTCTTGCTTCAAAAGCTGTTTTAGCTTTAAACTGGTTGAATGTTTGTTCTTCCTTTTTATAATGGACTCCCTTCTTCCTATATATTATTTCAGCCACTATTCCTCTCAAATTCTCTAAGCTTCCCTCTATTCCCTTTTTTATAAGATAAAGGAATCCTCTTACAGCACTTATAGACTTTGATTTTCTCTTCCAAAACTCAATCCATCTTTGACTATCTCCATATACAAATTTAACTAAATTTTCAAATTCTACTTTATTTTTTATAATAAATTGACATCCCAAATAAACTCCTTTTCTTTTCTTTAGTGATCTAACTATTTCTATTTCAAATTTATATCCTTTACCCAAGTTGTCTTTCATAAGAATAACAAACTTTTGCCCTTTATTAAACAAAATTTCTTCATTTGATACAACCTCAAATCCTATACCACTTAAAGAAATGTCTCTTATTTCTCCTTTTATCCTTCTCTTATCATATATTATTTCTAAATCTCCTTTTGCCCATGCCCTGCTGAAGTGTCTAAGCTGCCTTCTTTCCCAAACAATTCCTAAGCATGCTAAGATAATAAAAAAATTAAACAAACTCCAAGCAGTACATATCATAATAACATCTCTATAGATTGGATACATATGCCATTTTACTATAGCAACAGGAAAGGTAAGCAAAGTTATGATGCAAAGAATATAAAAAGGTTTACCTAAAGGATTTAAAAAATCCTTTTTTAAATTCATCCCTTTTGGCGTAACACGAAATGAAGGCTTTTTTGGATTTAGAATCGTAGAAATTACAGCTGGAACTAAGAATATAGATTGTGCACTTTCATATAGTTCAGAGAAAAATGGCCATCTTACATTTCCGTAAAAGGTATTTCCAACTATAAGACCTGCAAGTACATGAGGAACAGCATAAGCTACTACTTGTGATACAGATGCATAGTATATATGAATGCCACCAATCAGATAAGCTGCTGGAGCTAAGAGAAATATCATTCTTGAAATTCCAAAAAACCAAAAAAGGCAACAATTCAAATAACAGATTTTTTGATATAATTTTAATCCTTTTATTAATAAAGGGTTTTTGATCATAAATATTTGGATCATTCCTTGTGTCCACCTTGTCCGTTGAGTTATAAGGGAATCATATGTTTCAGGGTTTAGCCCGCATACTACAGGAATACCAACATAAGCACTATTTAAACCTTTGGCATGAAGTGCTATAGAGGTCTCTGCATCTTCTGTGATGGTTTCTCCTTTAAGCCCACCTATTTCCTCAAGATATTTTCTTTTCAATAAAGCAGCAGACCCACAGAAAAAGCTGGAATTCCAAAAATCTAAACCTAACTGTATAGCCTGATAAAACATCTGTTGCTCTGTAGGAGCATCACTGAAAGTTCTAAGATTTTTTTCTATAGGATCAGGATTTAGAAAAAAATGAGGAGTTTGAACAAGAAAAAGCTTCTTATCTTTTAAAAACCATCCTACTGTTTTTTTTAATATATCTCTTGTAGGAACATGATCGCAATCTAATATTAATATAAGCTCGCCATCAGTTCTTTTAAAAGCATAATTTATGTTTCCTGCTTTTGCATGCTCATTTGTTTCTCTTGTAATATAATTTACCCCTAAGGATTCTGCCATCTTTTTAAAACGATAATATCTTTTCCATGCCTCCTTAGATGTTTTTGGGTCATTCCTTTTCTGTAAAGTAGCTCCATCATCTAAGAGATAGATCTTTAATTTATTTTTTGGATAATCAATTGCTTTGCATCCAATAAGAGTGATTTTTACTATTTCTTCTGGCTCATTTAAGGTAGGTATAAAAATATCTATAGTAGGAAGTTTTTCAGGATCATCAGGAAGAGGTATAGGTTTTCTTCTAATGGGCCAAATGCTTATAAAAATTCCTGTAAGATAAAGGAAAATCCCGTGTGTTTCTGCTAAATAGAGCATTATTGTTCCTATATAATCAAGAGCTCCTGTATAAATAAGGGTATCTGTTGTTCTCCATATCCAGTATCGAAGAGTAATAAATATGGCAAGAAAAAGAAAAAAAAGCCTTCCATATTTGTTTTTTAAAAAGGAAAGCCTAACTAACAATAAAAGAAAACATAGACAAATACTGCTGATTAAAAATTGTTGATTTAAGGTAAAGGAAATACTACAAAGATAAATAAAAAATGTCGTCAGTATTAAAACAATAAAAGAGTTTATATCTAAAAGTTTATTATACCCATATTTTCTGCTGGCCATCCTTTAAAATCTCTAAGTTAAAAATTTATTCAAGTTGTAGAGAGAATTAGCTGATATTTTTTTTATCGGACTTTTTAGAAAAATTTTCGGAATGAAAAAATGAGAAAGAGAGTGCTTATATTTAGCTCTCATCTGTAATCAAAAAATATCACGAAATAATGGTAAAGCAAAAAATGGACAGGAAAGATGCAACCTTAACTAATAAAAAATCCAGAATAAGCAAAGATTAAGAAAATTAGCTGATTATCATCTACAAGTATCCAAATATAGGTTTAAGACCCAAAATTTCTGCTGTGAAGCTGTTTTTTGCCTAATAACTGATCTTACGCAAAAGTTTTTATCTCACGAGGGAGAGATACCAGCGAATTAAGACAGAAACTTTTTCGTAAGGTCAGTTAATAAAAAAAAGCTTAGTTGTGATTACAGATGAGCCCTTGACTTCCTGCGTTAAGATATTATTTTTTTTAAAAAAAACAAAAAGGAGGGATAAAAAATGAGATGGAGTGCATGGCCAATTAGCCTGAGAGGGGCATTTGAAGAATTAGAGCGTATGCGTCAACAAATGGATAGGCTTTTTGAAGACTTGTCAGAAGGAATATTAAGAGAACCTACTTTTTCTGCAGGAGTGTTTCCCTTGGTGAATGTTTCAGAAGATAAAGATAACTACTATGTAAGAGCAGAACTTCCAGGAGTAAAACCTGAAGACTTAGACATTTCTGCTACAGTTGATAGCTTGATTATTACTGGAGAAAGGAAGATATCTGAAGAGGAAAATGTAAATTTTCATAGAAGAGAAAGAGAAGCCGGAAAATTCAGTAGAGTTATTAGTCTTCCAGGACAAATAGATCCAGATAAAGTAGAGGCAAAGTGCAAAAATGGGATCTTAACTGTGATACTACCCAAGGCTGAAACAGCTAAGACACGACAGATTGCCATAAAAACAGAATAAAAAAGGAGGTATGGGCCATGACAGACAAAACTAAGACCCTAAAACCAAAAGATAAAACTCAAGTAAGTACTTATGTAGAGCAGACAAAACCAGGAAAAGTGTTCATCCCTGATGTAGACATATATGAAACTGAAAAAGAGATAGTAGTTCTTGCAGATATGCCAGGAGTTATACCAGAAAAGTTGAATATAAGTTTAAAAGATAATATACTCATTTTGGACGGAGAAGTGGAACCTCTGAAAGGAAAAGAAGAAAGAGAAATATTTAAGGAATTTGAAACAGGAAGGTATTTTAGACAATTCAGTTTATCTCAGGTAATTGATCAATCTAAGATAGAAGCTGAATTAAAGGATGGAGTTTTGAAGTTAATACTGCCAAAGGTGGAAAAAGCTACACCTCGTAAGATAGATGTAAAGGTAGGGTAATATGACTACTATAATGCCAGAAGGAGAAAAAATAAGAAAGGCTGTGAAGTGGATTTCAGCAGAGCGGCAGTCGGGAAATAAGGAGCCTTTAACAGTGCTTATAGAAAAAGCCGCTCTGCTTTTTAATTTATCTCCTAAGGAAGAAGAATACTTAAGAATATTTTATGAGCAAGAAGGGGATAGGATTATCTTGAAGTGAACTACGTATGACTAAAGTCATAGGCTTGTGAGGGAGTCTGACAGGTTGTTCCTATCCTCTCATATTTCGAACAAGCTTAATCAAATCTCTAAATAAGTAGACAGAAAAGTACAACAACGATGACAAAAATTGTTTCTATTTGACTTCCTGTTTTAAACAGCTTCAATGCAAGCCTTTTTGATACAAAAGGAAAAATTGGGATTCCTTTTATAGTCAGTGCATCTTCAGCAAGATGAAGAAACACACCTTCAAGGAGAAATTTTATATAAAGAAGAAAAACAGAATCTTTTTTTTGGACACATATCCACCAAATAAAATATAGTACACTCCAGAACCAAATGGCATGAGAAATCCCTCTATGTTTGAGGATGCGGATATTTTCGATTTTTTCAATCCTATCAGGAAGAATAGAACCTAATCCTACAGCTGAAAGATAAAAGGGGTTTTTTACTCCAAGGAATCTATAGACAACTGTGCACGAGACTACTATATGTGATCTCCATATCATAGCCGCAGCTCTTTAACACTTCAAACACAAACAGTCAAGCCAGTATGAGCCTGTTCAGCAATTCTCGGTGAGAAACAAATTATACAAATACCAATTAGGCGTTCACTTTATAAATTTTTTCCATAACTTTCCATAACTGATCTTATGCAAAAGTTTCTATCTTATCTATATATATAGTATAGGGGTAAGACTGGAAATAGATATAGGGGCAAAAGGGTTTTTCGGATGCGACTGTCGAAAGGGCGCTGTCTCTTCATGGCTTATCTGTGGGGGAAACCGCAGCCCGTCACTCAAGTTTCTCCAAAACAAGCATATTCCTTTACCAGACATCCAAGCCCATTCATTGATAAGCATATTTGATTAACAGCTGAGTGACGGGAATGCGGAGGGGGCAGGTATCCCCCACAGATAAGTCACAGAAGAGACCAGCCCGAGAGACTCGGAGCAGAAGAAAAACCCTTTTGCCCCTATACCGCATTCGCTGGTATCTCTCTCTCGTGAGATAAAAACTTTTGTTCCATAAGGAACTATCAGTCAGCCATTTGTTTGTTGATGATAAAATTATATAGAAATTTCTTAAAGGGGGATTTTAAACCAATAGTGGTATAATTTTCTTTACTTATCATCGGTTCATCTCCTAGAATTTTTGTCCCTGTAGAGGGATAGTTTTTTAATTACAGATGAGGGTTGTTGAGCTCTTGACAATAAGAATTTATATTGATACTTTATAAAATAAATGAGTTCATTATGGGTGTGTAGCTCAGCTGGTAGAGCAGCGGACTCTTAATCCGTTGGTCGGGGGTTCGAATCCTCCCACGCCCATTGAAAAAGTTAAATAAAATAAGCCACTTAGAGATAGTTTGTAAGTGGCTTATTTTATTTTTTTATCATGAAATTAGCCACCTATTAGTCACCTTTTTGCGAAAGACATTATAAGGAATGTCATAATAAGGCTTTTGGATCATGCTTCTGGGTTATACCAATACCAATTAGGAGTTCACTTTATAAATTTTCCATAACTGACCTTACCTTAACTTCTTGAAAAGATATATAGTTTACCAGCAATTCTCGGTCAGAAACTGGTCAACTTTGGTGATAGTTTACATAATTTCTTGACAAAATTTAGCCCCGTATTATAAAAACCCTCAGATACGAGGAGAGGTAAAGGATATGGGGATGAAAAGAGGAAATGTAATTGCTTTAGTAATTATGGGTATTTGTATAATCATTGGAATTATAGGTTATGCGGCATTTCCTACTAAAAATCCTGAAAAGCCTATTAGGATAATGCTCATGACTACGGCTGGAAATGTATTATTTGATCATAAGGCTCATTTTACTGACTATGGTGCTGAGTGTATGGATTGTCATCACGATATATCTGATGATACTGAAAGGCCTGAAGCCTGTAGTAAATGCCATCTTCCCCAAGAAAGTGAAGAAGCACCCAAGAGAGCAGTAGCTTTTCATAAACAGTGCATAGGATGTCATGAAGATCAAGGAATGGGACCTACAGACTGCTCTGGCTGTCATCTAAGATAGAGGGGGAAAAATATGTTCAAAAGACCTTTTTTTAAGCTGATTAAACCAAGGTTTAGATATGCTTCTTTAAAAGATGAGGTATCTGTTACTGAAATTTCTCTTCCAGACAAGGCTATCCTCTTATTAGAAAAAAGCGAAGTCAGACCATCTGAACTACAGGGTTATATAGGTAAAAGAATTAAGACAGGCCAGATAATAAATCTTCGGGAAACAGATTTGGTTTCTCCTGTCACAGGTGTTGTTCTTAAGATTTCTCAGTATACTGGATATCTAAATGTCAGCTACTATGCCCTTCATATTCAAATAGAAGAAGATGAAATAGAAGCTCCTTCTGAGGATTATATTCCTTATTCACTTCCTGGAATTAAAAATTTGAAGCTGCTGTTTGGTTTTAATCCTCCCATAAACCATGCTATTGTTATGGCAGTAGATACTGACCTATTAGTTACCACAAATCAGGTTTGTTTTAAAAACAGATTAGACCATATAAAAAATGGTATAAGCTTCATAACCCAAAGAGCCAAGATAGGAAATATAAGTTTTGTCCTATTTCCAGAGCTTATTAAGTATGCAGAAGAGCTTGAGTGCAAATACCATATCTTGAAATCAATATATCCTAATTCCCTGCCAAAGCTTATAGTTAAAGATATTTTAAAGAAACATATACCTGCTGGAAAAGAGCCAGAGGATATGGGTGTTGCTTTTTTGAGTTCTGAGGCGGTAGCAAATATGGGGGTTTTTTATAGAGGAGAGTGGTCTTTTGATAAGTTCATAACTTTTATAGACAAAGATTATTCCATAACACACATCAAGGCAAGGATAGGTACTCCTATACATCATATCCTAAGTCAACTTGGTATTGAAATAGAGCAGGGGGACAGAATCATATTTGGCGGACCGATGAGAGGTAAAACTATTTATTCTCTTGATACACCTATTGATTATGAAACAGATGCCATATTCATTCAAGATAGCTCAGAGATTATTTCTTATTCTGACACCCACTGCATAAACTGTGGAGAATGTATCAAGGTATGTCCTGTAAATGTTCCTGTAAACATGTTAGTGAGGCTCCTTGAAAATGGTCTTTTCGAAGAGGCTGCTAAACAGTATGGACTCCTTTCATGTATTGAATGTGGCCTATGTAGTTATGTATGCATAGCACGAATCCCTGTTTTTCAGTACATTATGCTTGGAAAGTATGAGCTATCTAAGATGGGGGAATAAGATGTCTGAACAAAAATTGCTTATAGGTGCTCACGCCCCTTTTTGGCATACTGGGGACAGTATTACAAAAAAGAATCTGAATCTGATTATTGCTGCTCTTCCGGCAGCAATCTATGGTATATGGATGTATGGAATGCCAGCCCTAAGGGTTTTAACCCTGAGTGTTGGCTGTGCAATGCTTTGGGAATTGATAATGAATCTGATAATGAAAAGACCTATCTCCATAGGAGATGCAAGTGCTGCGTTTATAGGACTGGTTTTTGGGATGATGCTTCCTGCAACAGCTCCATTCTGGATTATACTTGTGGGCACATTTATTGCTATAGTTGTGGGTAAACAGATATATGGTGGAATAGGATGCAATCCCTTTAATCCTGTTCTTGTGGCAATGGCAATGCTTTTGCTATCTTGGAAAGATGTGATTGATTTTAATGCCGCTCTTGTAAACTACGACTTCGGATTTAATATGTTTTATCCTTTATCTGCAGTAAAGTCCTTTGGTGCATCAGCAGTCTCTAATTATAATCTACATTCTTTGTTTATGGGAAAGCAGGCAGGAGGAATAGGCGCTGTATTTGGAATAGGGCTTCTTATCGGCGGTGTCTATCTTATTCTTAGAGGCTATATAAAGTGGGAGATAAGTTTATCATTCCTCTTGGGCATATATATAACAGCATATCTGTTTCATATTCACAATCCTGAAAAATATGCAATTCCTCTATTTCACATTGTAACTGGCTATACATTGCTTGGGGCATTCTTTTTGGCTCCCGAAGATTCTTCTTCTCCTGTTAATCTGATACCCAAGATTATATACGGCGCTGGTGCAGGAGTTTTGATTGTGCTTATAAGAAATATTGGGGCATTTGTGGATGGGACAGTATTTGCCATACTTATAATGAATGTGGCAAATCCTATGTTTGATAAAATAAGGCCCAAGGTATTGTAGGGGGTTAAAAGATGCGAGATATTTTAAAGCTATTCTTAGCTGTAACCATATTTAGTGCGATATCCGGTGGTCTTCTTGCGTTTGTAAGAAGTGCAACTCAGGCAAGAATAGAGTATCAGCAGCTCAAATTTGTAAAAGGCCCTACCTTAAAGGAGATAATGAAAGGGTGTCAGAATGATCCTATAGTGGATAGATTTAAAGTAAAATGTGGAAAAAAGGAGAAAACCATATTTGTTGGAGTATTTAATGGCAAACCAAAAGTAATTGCTTTAGAGGCCTTTGGAAAGGGGTTTCATGGTGATATAGGTGTTATGGTGGGAATAGATGTTACTACAGACAAGATTTTGGGTATTGGTGTTACCACACATGGGGAGACCCCTGGGGTGGGATCCAGGGTAAAGACAGATCCAAGTTTTAGGACTCAATTTAAAGGTGTTTCTGTAAATGAATCAGTTAAGGTAAAGGCTGATGGAGGGCAGATTGATGCCGTTACAGGAGCAACCATATCATCCAGAGGTGTGTGTAAGGCTGTAAATAACGCATTGGCTTTGTATAAAAAACTAAAACCAGAGATTTTAAAAAGACTTAAGAATTTTAAAAGCAAAAAACTAAGCTCTTAAAAGAGGGTGTGCTATGGTAAAAAGGGCAGTTAATGAATTCGTAAAAGGATTGTGGGAAGAGATACCTCCTTTTAGATTAGTATTAGGGCTTTGTCCTACCTTAGCAGTAACAAAGACAGTAGAAAATGCCTTAGGGATGGGAATGGCGGTTATATTTGTGCTTACATGTTCAAATGTGATTGTTTCTGCTGTAAGGAATCTTATTCCAAAGCAGGTAAGGATTGCCTGTTTTATAGTGGTTATTGCCACTTTTGTTACCATAGTTGAACTTGTTATGCAGGCATTTACCTATCCACTTTATTTGAAGCTTGGAATTTTTATACCTTTGATTGTGGTTAACTGTATTTTATTAGGCCGCGCAGAGGCATTTGCTTCTAAGAATGGAGTAATATACTCCCTTGCAGATGGTTTAGGAATTGGGATAGGCTATACCTTGGCCTTAAGTGCCCTTGCATCTATAAGAGAAATTTTTGGTTATGGCACCTTTTATCATATCTCTGTATTTGGTCCTTCTTTTAAGCCTTTTTCTTTCATGGTAAAGGCGCCTGGTGCATTTGTTTGCTTAGGGCTTATGCTCTGTATCATGAATATGTTCAAGAAAAAGTAAGAGGAGTAGGATCATGGAAAGCTACATAGTCTTAGTAATAAGCTGTATATTTGTAAACAATATTCTTCTGATGCAATACTTGGGCAACTGCCCATTTCTTGGTGTTTCAAAGAGAATGGAAACTGCTGTTGGAATGGCAATGGCAGTTATATTTGTACTTGTTATGGCTGGAGCTGTGACATGGGTAGTAAATTACTATATTCTCAAACCATATGATTTGGAATATCTGCGAACATTATCTTTTATTTTGGTTATTGCATCTCTTGTTCAATTAGTGGAAATGTTTCTTAAGAAAAACATTCCTGCTCTTTACGCTGGTCTTGGAATATATTTACCCCTTATCACTACAAATTGTGCTGTCTTGGGCGTTTGTCTTATAAATATGAAAGAAGAATATGATTTTATCCATACTCTTGTTTCATCTTTCAGTTATGCAGCAGGATTTGGACTGGCACTTGTGCTTTTTGCTGCCATAAGAGAGAGAATACTTTTGGCAAGGGTTCCAAAACCTCTTCAGGATACATCTATTGGATTGGTTACAGCAGGAATGCTTTCCTTAGCATTTTTTGGCTTCAAAGGTATGATCCATTAGATCAAGGGGGTGTATAAGAGATGATAGAAGGCCTGTTAGTTATGGGAGGGCTTGGTGCAATATTAGGATTAGGTCTTGCTGTTGCTTCAAAGGTATTTTATGTATATGTGGACCCTAGGGTTGAGGCAGTAGAGGAGCTACTTCCCGGCGCAAACTGTGGCGGATGTGGTTTTCCTGGATGTAGCGCCAATGCAGAAGCTATTGTGGCAGGAAAGTCCTCGCCTGCATCCTGTGTTGCTGTAAGCCAAGAAGTTATTCAGCAGATAGCAGAAATTGTGGGGGCAAAGATAGAGCTAAAAGAGCCTGAAGTAGCTAAGCCCAATTGCAAGTATGGAGTTTTTGATGCAGATAGAAAATATATATATGACGGAGTAAAAGATTGTCGAGCAGCGATTCTTATAAATGGTGGGGAAAAGGAATGTCCCATAGGATGCTTAGGGCTTGGCACATGTGTGAAGGCATGTCCTTTTGGCGCACTTTCCATAGGGCCTGATAGACTTCCAGTAGTAGATACAGAGCTATGTACAGGATGTGGAACATGTGAAAGGGTATGTCCAAAACAGATTATAAAACTTAGTTCAAATTCTTTGGCTATTGTTCATGAATATACTACTGAAGAGTGCACCGCACCTTGCCAAAGGGCATGTCCTGCAGGAATAGATATTCCTGGCTATATAAGAGCAATAAGAGATGGAAATTATAGCGAGGCTCTTATTATAATAAAAAGGTCAAATCCATTTCCGGGTGTATGCGGAAGAATCTGTGTTCATCCATGCGAATATGAATGCAGAAGAAATCTTGTAGATGAAGCAGTGGCTATAAATCCTTTAAAGAGATTTGTTTCTGATTGGGAAAGAGAAAAAGGTGTACATATACAAGTTCCAAGGGCTCCAGAGAGAGAAGAAAAAATTGCTATTATTGGAGGTGGTGTTGAAGGACTAACCTCTGCTTATCTTTTGAATCGATTAGGATATGAAACAAAGGTATATGAAGCTACTTCTAAGCTTGGTGGGATACTCTGGTTAGGTCTTCCAGAAAATAGGCTTCCAAGAGATGTTATTGAGTGGGATATAAATGGAATCTTAGATGCTGGAGTTCAAGTAGAATTGAATAAAGCATTAGGAAAAGATATTACCATAGAGTCTATTTTTAAAGAAGGATTTTCTGCGATAATGATAGCAACTGGTGGATGGGATATGAAAATGTATTTGTCAAGTTTGTTGCCCAATGGCTTCAGTCCACTTCCTGGAGTTCAACTTCTTTTAGATATTATATTGAGATCTAAAAAAGGAGAAGACATAGAATTGGGAGATTCTGTGCTGATTCTTGAAGGAGGAGAGGCCTCTTTGCAAGCAGCTGCTGTATGTAAAGAAAAAGGAGTAAAGAATGTGTATGTGATTTTTAGGGATTCAGATTTGGCAGCTACTCAAAAGGAAGGGATAGAGATCTTAAATCATACTGTTCTAACAAAGATGGGTGGAGTCGGAAATAAACTTAAGGAAGTGGAGATCTGTGAAATAACAGAAGAAGGAAAGGAAAAAGAAGGAAGTAGAAGGGTTATTCAGGTGGACACCATACTTATGGGAGCGGGTCGTTTTCCAGAATTGATATATGTTCTAAAACAAGACAGTGAAACAGAATGGGAGACTGTGAGTCCATATGCAGGTCCTGAAGCAGAACAGGAGATCGGAATATTTAGGCCAGGTGAAGTAATAGCTGATTATAAGGCAGCAGTTGAGGCAATCGGAGCGGGTAGGAGAATGACAGCATCTATACACAATTTCCTTAGGGGTTTACCAGTTGAAGCACCAAAAAATATGCTTAAAAAGTACACCCAAGTATTGGATGTAGAGGATGTTCAAGGAGTAAAACCTGTGCCCAGAAAGAGAATGCCCAAAAGAAAAGAGAATGAGCTTGAAGATTCTTTTCTTGAGATTGAGCTTGGTTATACAGAAGCAGAAGCAAGAGAAGAAGCGCAAAGATGTCTTCAGTGCGGGCTTATATGTTATAGAAAAAATTAACTATTTGTAGAAAGTATTCTGGTCATACGTATCTTGTATGCCTCTTTTTTGCGGAAGGATTTATCTATCTTTTTTAACAGATAAAAGCTAAGGATTAATAAAAAGAGTGCCCCTAATATAGAACCTACACTTGAAGTAAGACCTATTCTGAGAGCAATCTGAGCGCCTTCATATGCTCCAAATAAAAGAGAAAAGATGGGCAATATGTAGACCAGAAATGCTATTTTTACTAATGAACCAGAAGGGACGCTTAGCTCTACTCTATCACCTACTTTTGCATTTAGAGTATTTTCCACCTCTATGAAAACTTCTTTATTTGAACCAAAACTTACACCACATGTTCCTCGCGCAGAACAGTGTTTGCATGCAGCATCTCTTTCCACCTTAACTATTGCTTTTCCCTCTTTTATTTCTTCTACAATACCATTTTCTGAAAGCATGACTAAAATATATCCCTTAACTATCTCTTTTGCAAGCTCTATCTTCTTTTGCTTTCTTTTTCTTTTTGGTATCTTATAAAACAATGAAAGAGAAACTTAAAGATATGTATAAAAAAATGTTATCTTTTTTTGGACCCCAGAACTGGTGGCCTGCAGATACTCCTCTTGAAGTAATGATAGGTGCTATATTAACCCAAAATACTAATTGGAAGAATGTAGAGAAGGCAATAAATAACTTAAAAGAAAAGGGGTTATTAGATATACTCAAAATTCATAAAATGCCTGAACAGGAGCTTTCTCTTTTGATTAAATCTGCCGGTTATTTCAAAATAAAGGCAAAAAGGGTTAAAAATCTCATTTCACATATAGTTAAGAACTATAATGCAGACTTGAATAAATTTTTTTCGCTTGATACTGAGTCTTTAAGACGCGAGCTTCTTTCTATAAAAGGTATAGGACCTGAGACAGCAGATAGCATTTTATTATATGCTGCTCACAGACCTGTATTTGTAGTAGATGCCTATACTTTTAGGATAATGAAAAGACACAATATGATCTGGGATGATATTGGCTACGAGGAGCTACAAGAGCTGTTTATGAAAAACCTTCCTTGTGACGAGCAGTTATTTAATGAATTTCACGCACTAATAGTACAAACTGGTAAGCAGTTTTGTAAGAAAAAGCCGCTTTGTAAAGGTTGCCCTCTTGATGGCTGGCCAGAGCAATAGCTTGGTTATACTTTCAGGATTCCCTTGACTCTCTCTGACACATCTTTTAAATCATTTTCATTTGGTCTTCCTTTTATATTTCCCATTCGTCCAATTGTAGAGAAAGGGGTCAACTTTTTTGATCTATATTCTCCTACAAAATACCATTCAGCAATTATAGTAAATCCTAAATGATCAAAAAGTTGACCCATATATTTGACAGCGGGAATAGCTTCATTTATACCTGTATGCACTCCACCATATGTACAGTAGAGTACGGCCTTCTTGTTTGACCTTCTTGGTGCGGCAGGTTTGATTTCCCCTTTTTCAAAATACTTCCACAGCATCTTTGTGAAAAATTCTTGTATTGGTTTTCCTGGAAGCCATTGATAGACTCCTGAACCTGCAAATACAAAATCATAGCTCAGTAGTTCTATATCTATATCACTACTTTCCTTAGTAATCCTAATTGTTTCTACTTCATGCTCTTCTTTCTTTGCTGTTTCACTTATAACATTGGCTATCTTTTCTGTATTTCCTGTGGCAGAATAATAAATGTTTAAAATTTTCATCTTTTCCTCCTTGTTTGTCTTGACTTAGAATATGTTCAGATAATAATATATATTATTCTATTATGGAAGCCTAAACATGAGGAAGAAAGAGCTATGAATAAGTCACAAATTATCAAAAAGCTGGCAGAGTCTCAAGGATTGCCTGTCTCAAAGGCAGAAGAAGTGGTTAATACATTCTTTGGGGAAATAGAAAGGGCATTTTTTAATTCTGAAAGGGTAGAGATCAGAGGTTTTGGTAGTTTCAAGATAAAGTATTACAAAGGATATAAAGGCAGAAATCCCAAAACCGGCGAGACGATCGAGGTTAAGCCTAAAAAGCTACCTTTTTTTAAGGTGGGAAAAGAACTCAAAAAAAGAGTGGATAGACAAGAATGATTTTTTTGGCCGTGCTAGGCGGGGAGTTAGCGGTTCCCTGTACCCGAAATCCGCTTATGCGGGGCCGAATGCCCTATGAGGTCTGCCGCAGGAGATCTTTTTCTGTCTCAGGAGATGGTAGTAGCCCCATGCGACAGGTCTCTTACGAACCCCGTCAGGCCCGGAAGGGAGCAGCGGTAAGTAAGTAGGCCTGTGCCATGGAAGGAGCTACCATTTATCCTGGGGCAGGAAAGGTCTACTGTGAGGCAGATCGAGTAGGGATGCACGGCCAATCTTCAATCTTAATGACCTTCCTTTATGCTTGAATATATTCTTGGAAAAGAGATAGCCTCTTATGTAAGACCCCACAAAAAAATGATTTTTTACTCTATCTTATTTGCCTCGCTTGCTTCTCTTTTTGTGGTTATACCAGCGTATCTTCTTCAGCCTTTTATTGATGAATGTATGAAAAAAAACACAGAGCCTGCCTCTTGGAAGATTACCTGGGTCTCATTTGATTCTGCTTTTAGATGGCAGAAAAAGGAAATTATCCTTCTAAAGGATGTCTCTCCTAATAAACTGCTTCTTATACTTGGCACAATTGCCACCATTTCTGTAATATTAAAATCTATCTTTTCTTACTTAAGTGGAATGGCAGCAGTTGCTTTTTCTAATAGAGCGGTCAGATCTCTTAGAATAGATCTTTTTAAAAAATTTGCTTCTCTTCCTTTAAGTTATTATCAAAGTAGAAAATTAGGGGATTTGATTGGAAGAGCCACTTCTGACATAGGTATTATGCAGGCAAGCATTGCTAATATACTGATTGGTTTAATACAACATCCTCTCACCATTATTGTATTCCTTATATATCTTTTGATGATGGACTATAAGATGACCTTGCTTATGTTCATGGTTGTCCCTGTTATTGTGTATCTTGTCAAGCTATTTGGAAGTAAAGTTAAAAGACATGCCAAGAGAATGCAAGATTCAATGGCTGAGGTAACTGCTGCTTATCAGGAGCTTCTCCAGTGTCTTAAGGTAGTTCATGGTTTTTTTAGGAGTGAGCATGAAGTAAAGAAGTTCACCCGATTGGCTGATAAATTATACAACAGGGTTATAAGGTGGAGAAAATGGCACTTAGGACTTGGACCTATGATGGATATTACTGTATTTTTGGTAATTCCGGGTATCCTTATAATAGGGAGGCTTCATTTTCATCACTCCCTTGGGGAGCTTATATCTATGCTATATGCTTATTCTAAGATATACCAGCCTATAAAAAAGCTTACAAAACTAAACAATGACATAAAAACCCTTCATGGAGCAACAGAGAGAGTTTTTAGTATTCTCAATACTGAACCAGACATAAAGGAAAAACCCAATGCTGTTCCTTTGCCAAGACATAAAGAATATATAGAGTTTAGGGATGTAAGTTTTGGATATAATCCCAAAAAACTTGTGCTTAAAAATATATCATTTAAAGTAAATGCTGGAGAAATGGTAGCATTTGTGGGCTCTACAGGATCTGGAAAAAGTACATTACTTGAGCTGATCCCTCGTTTTTACGATGTAACTTCTGGAAGCATTATAATTGACGGTTATGATATAAGAGATGTGACCTTAGAATCACTAAGAAGACAGATTGGTATTGTAAGTCAAGATATAATTCTTTTTCACGATACCATTGAAAATAATATTAAGTATGGCGTGCCAGATAAAGGATTGAAAGATGTAATAGAGGTTGCAAAAGCAGCTCATGCTCATGATTTCATAATAAAACAGCCTGCTTCATATAAAACTATCATAGGAGATAAAGGGGATAGATTATCTGGGGGACAGAAGCAAAGGATTGCCATTTCAAGAGCACTGCTAATAAATCCAAGTATTCTTATATTGGATGAAGCAGCTTCAGCTCTTGATGCGGAAAGTGAGCAATTTATTCAGAAGACCATAGACAATTTAATAGGAAAATGCACTATACTTGTAGCAGCGCATCGGCTAAATACAGTGGTAAAAGCAAATCGCATATATGTACTGGAGGAAGGGAGAATAGTGGAACATGGAACATGGGATGAGTTAATCTCTAAGGGAGGAAGATTCCAGTTTTTATATGAGCTGCAATTTAGAAATCATACAAACAACAGGGTAAATACATGAGCTGCATTCCTATTCTTCTTTTCTCATTTATCTTCTTTATCTTTGGTATATTTTTTTATGCCAATTATGTGGAATCCCTATTTGGGATGAATAATGAAGAAAAGACTCCTGCATATACTAAATATGATGGAGTTGACTTTGTGCCAGCAAAGAATTGGATTATTTTGTTTGGACATCATTTTTCAAGTATAGCAGGAGCTGCTCCTATAGTAGGACCTGTTATTGCTGTAAGTATATGGGGATGGGGTCCTACACTTTTGTGGATTGTTTTGGGTGCAGTATTCATAGGAGGTCTTCATGATCTTTCAGCCCTGTGTATTTCCATAAAAAAAGAGGGAAATTCTGTTGGGGATATAGCTAAGGATGTGGTTTCTTACAAAGCAAAAATCATATTTTCCTTATTTATCCTTTCAACCCTTATCCTTATAGTAGCGGTTTTTACTTATCTATGTGCAGAAACTTTTATAGCAGATCCTCATATTGTGCTTCCTTCTGTAGGACTTATTCCTGTGGCAATACTTTCTGGTCTCCTTATCTACAGGTTTCAAAAATCTCAGACTATAGCCACGGTTTTGGCTTTGTTTTTGTTGTTAGGATTGATTATAGCAGGAAGATCATTTCCTATTCGCATTAGCAATGATATAAATATCTGGATTTTTTTGCTTTTGGTATATGCATTCTTTGCTTCTATAACACCTGTTCACATACTCCTTCAGCCCCGTGATTATATAAGCTCTTTTTTGCTCTTTTTTGGTATTGGTATTGGATACATCAGCCTTTTACTCTCTCATCCTTCAGTTTATATTCCTTTTCACATAAGCAATAATAATGGACAAACTTCTATATGGCCTTTTCTTTTTATTACTGTAGCATGTGGAGCAGTCTCTGGTTTTCATGGTTTAATCGCCTCTGGCACAACATCTAAGCAGATTGCGAAGCAAAGTCATGCAAAGAGAATCGGTTATGGTGCAATGATATTTGAATCAGCTCTGGCTGTGCTTGCGGTTCTCTGTGTATGTTCAGGGTTAAAAAATTATGAAACCTTAAAAGAAGTTATTGATAAGGGAGGGCCAATACTTGCCTTTAGTAAAGGCTTTGGTAATATAAGTTCTGCTATCTTGGGAGGCTATGGGGCTACTATTGCTGTTATTATACTCAATGCTTTTATACTTACTACATTGGATACTGCTACCAGGATCTGTCGTTATGTATTTTCTGAACTTGTGGGAGTGGAAAACAGATTTTTTTCTGCCTCAGTGGTAGTAATCCTATCAGGGCTTATAAGTTTTGGAGGAAAATGGCGCCTTATATGGCCTACATTTGGGGCATCAAACCAGCTTATAGCAGCTTTTACTCTTTTGATTGTTACAAGTTGGCTTCTTATAAATGGAAGATCAGCACTTGTTACTTTTGTTGCCTCAATTTTTATGCTTGCCACTACAATATGTGCTCTTCTTTTTCAAATAATAACCTATTTCAAAAAAGCTCAATTTTTCCTCTTTTTTATTTCACTATTTTTAATCGTAATTGCTGTTTTTATGTTTCTTGAAACAATAGCCTCTTTAAAGAGATCTTGCAAAAAAGGTTATAGGATCAAGCTCTAATCTTCTCCCTTCATTTTCTCCTTTTTCAAGCACCACATATACTTCATCCTTTTGTCCATACAGTACAAGTATGGAGTCACAGATATCTTTTAGTTTATCTTTTAGGCTTAAATACCTGCTCATAGGATAAGTGAGCCATACTTCCATACCGTACTCAGTAGCTATATCCTTTATACTTTGAAAGAGATCCACATCTTCTGTTTGCAAACCGTCCAGCAACATTAAATCAAATGTGTATCCACTTTCTTTCAGATTTTCTACACTTGATCTAAGCTTTTCTGCACTAAGAGTCTGGTTTAAATACGAAAATATGGTTCTATTGCTTTCTATTTCCCCTTTATTTACTGTTTCCCCTGTGGCTTTCACTATCTCTTGCATTTTTAATTCGTAATAATTGGATACCTGGTCTGGCATATCCTCAAGAGAAACATGTAAAACTGAATGTCCATTTAAGAGCTTTTCTATCCCTATGTTGGTAAGACATGCACTTTTACCAGCTCCTCTTTCTCCTACCAAAAGCCCTAAGCTTCCTCTTTCAGGCTTTTTTCCTTCTAATATCCACAAAGAGCTTATATTATTTTCCATGTCTTTTTTCTCCTTTTTTCTTGTTTTTAATTAACTCCTGTGCAATAGCTTCAGGGACTTTCTCATATCTGCTGAATTCCATTGTAAATTCTCCTTTGCCTTGGGTCAGAGATCTTAACACAGTTGCATACCCAAACATCTCTTTTAAAGGCACCTCCGCTTCTATGGTGGTGTACAGTCCATTTTCTACACAGCTTATTATTATTCCTCTTCTCTGATTTATAGAAGCCATTACTCTACCCTGAAATTCTGATGGTATCTCAATGGCTACTTTCATGATAGGTTCAAGTATTATAGGTTTTGCTTTTGTATAGGCTTGTCTAAATGCTCCTATGGCTGCATATTGAAATGCCCTTTCCGAAGAGTCCACACTGTGAGATTTTCCATCTGTCAAAACCACTTTTACTCCCTGCACAGGAGCTCCTATAAGGCTTCCTTTTTTAAGACATTCTTTAAAACCGCTGTCTACTGCCGGAATAAACTCTGTTGGAATAACCCCTCCCTTTATTTGGTTTACAAATTCATATTCTTTGTCTGAAACAGGCTCTATATAACCTACAACTCTTCCGTACTGACCTGCACCGCCTGTCTGTTTTTTATGGGTGTAGTCAAAATCTGCTCTTTTTGTAATAGCTTCTCTGTAAGCCACTTCTGGATCTTTGGTGGTAAGTTCTATCCCAAATTCTCTTCTCATCCTTTCAATATATACCTCCAAGTGCAGCTCTCCCATACCAGATATGATCGTGTCCCCTGTTTCTTCATCCACATGTACTCTGAATGTTGGATCTTCTTTTGTAAATCTATTCAGTGCCTTTGACATCTTTACCTGAGCATCTTTATTACTGGGAACCACTGTCAAAGATATAACCGGATCCGGAACAAATATCGAAGACATGGTACAGTTTATCTTTCCATCAGTGAATGTATCACCTGTATAACAGTCCACCCCAAAAAGCGCTACTACATCTCCTGCATATGCCTCACTAATGTCTTCCATTTTATCTGCATGCATTTTTACTATCCTTCCAACCTTTATCTTTTTCCCTGTTCTTGCAATAAATATTTCATCTCCTTTTCTTATCTTACCTTGGTAGATTCTTACATAGGTGAGCTGGCCATAAGGAGTTACTTCCAGTTTGAATGCAAATGCTACAAGTGGTAATTCAGGATCAGTTTTAAGAGGTATTTTTTTGCTCTCATCTGTTATATCTAAGGCAAAGTTTTGCATATCTTTTGGAGATGGAAGATAGTAAGTTACAGCATCTAATAATGGTTGAACCCCTATATTTCTATATGCAGATCCTATGAAAACAGGAACTAATGCCTTAGAAAGTGTTCCTTTTCTTAAGGCATCATGAATAAGCTCTTCTGTAATATTCTCATCAAATATAGCTTCCATCAGCTCATCAGAAAACATGGAAGCTGCATCCAAAAGCTCTTCCCGTCTTTTTTCAGCTTCACTAAGAAGCTCAGCAGGGATTTCTTCTTCTACAACTTCTCTTCCATTAGGACCTTTGAAATATATTGCTTTCATTTTTACCAGATCTACTACTCCTGAGAAACTGTCTTCCAAACCAATAGGTATCTGCATAAGAACTGCATTATAATTTAATTTTTCTCTCATCTCATCTAATACCCTATAAGGATCTGCACCAGACCTGTCGCATTTATTTATAAATGCTATTCGAGGAATGCCATATCTATTCATCTGCCTATCTACAGTTATGGTCTGGGATTGTACCCCTCCCACTGCACACAGGATTAAAATACCACCATCCATAACCCTAAGAGCTCTTTCTACTTCTATGGTAAAATCTACATGTCCAGGGGTATCTATTATATTGATCCTATGTTTTTTCCACTCACAATAAGTAGCAGCAGAGGTTATAGTTATCCCTCTCTCCTTTTCCAATTCCATAAAGTCCATTGTAGCACCTGCACCATCTTTGCCTTTTACTTCATGGATGGCATGGATTCTGTTGGTATAATAAAGGATCCTTTCTGTAACAGTGGTTTTGCCTGAATCTATATGGGCACTTATACCTATGTTTCTTAAGTCTTTTACTTCCTTCTTACTCAACTTTTCTGCTCCTTTTTTGATTTTATTAAACACAAAAAGAAGAGCGATGCTCATCATGAGCACCGCTCTTCTTTTAAGCCTTATTATACCTGTTTTAGTGTTTTATTTCAATCCTTTTAACTTTTCCTTCATGAACCTTTGGGATTACCAATCTCAAAACCCCATTCTTATAAGTAGCATCTATTTTATCCTCTTTTACTTCCTCAGGCAGACGGAAGCTTCTCTGGAAAGCACCATACTGTCTTTCCATGTAGTAGTAGTTTTCACTCCTGCTTTCTTCTTCTCTCTTTTTCTCACCTTTTATAGTGAGTACACCGTTAGCTATTGTAATTTCTATATCTTTTGGATCAATTCCTGGAAGTTCTGCTGTTACGATATATTCTTTATCATTTTCTGCTATATCAAATGCTGGAGTCCATACTTCCCTTTCCTCAAATAAGGCTGGAAGTTCCAGATCTTCAAACAGCCTTTCAAATCTGTCAAATATATCTCTACTGAATATATCTCTCCCCAGAAGTGAGCCTCTGTAGGGTACCAAATCTAACATCCTGGCCATATTTATCACCTCCTTTCATAGAGGTTTGATTCTTTTTTCACTAAAAAAATAATCATCCCTTTTTGGTAGTCAAGATATTCCTATATTAAGCTGGATCATAAGAAACAGAAGAGGTAAATTCTTTCAGTACATCTCTAATTTTTGGCAGATCTTTGGGTAAGAGAATTTTTTTGGCATTTATCTTGATCTTATACTGAGAAACAAATCTAAACACTCTGGGCTTCTGAGAAACCAGCTTTGCGATCCTTTCTGGATCTACACAGCCATTATTTACAAAAGTAATAGTCATTCCATCTGGACTTACATCTAATTTACTGATACCTGATCTTTTCAGTATTATTCTTATATTCATAATATGAAATAAGTTTTTCACCTCTTCTGGCATATCTCCAAATCTATCTAATAGCTCGCTTTTCACTTTTGTGAGTTCGGATTCTTCTGAAAGCATGGAAAGTCTTCTGTATATATTAAGTCTTAGGTCATTATCCATTATATATGTCTCTGGTATATATGCTGGCACATTTATGTTTATTTCTGGATTCAATTCTTCATGCCATTCTTCTCCTTTTAATTCTGCTATTGTCTGCTCAATAAGCCTTACATAAAGTTCATATCCTATTTCTGCTATATGTCCTGATTGAGCATATCCCAATATGTTCCCTCCACCTCTTATCCTTAGGTCATGCATTGCAAGCTGTAATCCAGCACCAAGTCTTGAAAAGTCCATTAATGCTTTGAGCCTTTTTTCTCCTTCTGGGGTTATTGAAGAAGGATCAGAGATAAGAAGATAGGCATAAGCTTTTTCCTTAGAGCGTCCAACTCTCCCTCTTAATTGATATACCTGCGCAAGTCCCATTTTCTCTACACCATCTATTATAATAGTATTTGCAGATGGTATATCTAAACCAGATTCTATTATGCTTGTGCAAACCAAGACATCTATCTCTTTATTTAAAAAAGAAAGCATGGTTTTCTCTAACTCTGCCTCTTTCATTTGCCCATGTGCTACAGCAAGCTTTGCTTCTGGAACTAATCTCCTTATTTTCTCTGCTCTATCATATATTGTTTGTACCCTATTGTGTACAAAGAAAACCTGTCCTTTCCTCTTTAACTCAAATCTAATCGCTTTTGCTATTAAATCTTCATCATAATACGAGATATGAGTTCTAATAGAAAGCCTATCTTGTGGCGGGGTTTCTATAATACTTATATCTCTTACCCCCAGTAGCGCCATATGCAATGTTCTTGGAATAGGAGTAGCAGCCAAAGAAAGCACATCTACAGTTGTTCTGTATCTTTTCAACAACTCCTTTTGTTTTACCCCAAATTTCTGCTCTTCATCTATAATAAGAAGCCCAAGATCTGAAAACTTTATATCTTTTTGTAAAAGCCTATGTGTTCCTATGATTATGTCTATCTTGCCAGACCTGATCTCAGCAATAATCTTTGTCTGTTCAGATCTGCTTTTAAACCTGCTGAGCATTTCTACTCTGATGTGATATGGAGACATTCTGCTTTTAAATGTCCTATAATGTTGTTCTGCTAATAGGGTTGTAGGTACCACCATTGCCACCTGTTTCCCATCCATTACTGCTTTAAATGCCGCCCTAATAGCCACCTCTGTTTTGCCAAAACCAACATCTCCACATATAAGCCTATCCATTGGCCTTTCAGAGCTCATATCATTAAGTACGTCTTCTATAGCTTTTATCTGGTCAGGGGTTTCTTCATGCTCAAATGTGGCTTCAAATTCACGGAATATGTGATCTGGCGGTGAAAATGCATATCCTTTTCTGGCCTGTCTTATGGCATATAACTCTACCAGATGTTTTGCGATCTTTTTGATAGAGCTTTTTGCCTTTTTCTTGGCTATATCCCAGGACCTGCCTCCTAACTGATCCAGTTTTGGCTCTTTGTCTTCAATACCTATATATTTTTGTAATATGCTTATTCTATCTGTAGGTATATAGAGCTTTGAATTTTCCGCATATTCTATTATTGCATATTCATTTACTCTGTTATTCACCTTTATCTTTTTAAGACCTATATATCTTCCTATCCCATGCTCTTCATGTACTACTAAATCCCCTTCCTTAAATTGGCCTATATTTATTAATTGTGCAAGCCTGCTACGTGGTTTTGTCCTTGCATCCTTTTTTCTTCCAAATATTTGATCCTCACTTATTACATAAAGCCCTGCTTCCTGCCACACAAACCCCTTTGTGATATTTCCAAGACATATAAATATCCCTGGCTCAATGGGAAGTTCTTTCCAGGAATCCAAAAATTTATTTATTTCTACGTTATAATTCTTTAATATCTCTTTTAACCTTTCAGCCTGCTCTCTTGTTCTAGTTATAATAACTACTCTTCCACCACTTTCTTTCCACTCTTCTACCTTTTCTGCCAATGGGGCTAAAGAAACCCTGCCTTTTTCGGGTATTCTTATCTCTATATCATCTGTAAGTTCAAAATATCCTGGTATGTTAATAACTTCTGTGTCTTCATCAAAAGGTCCTGAGCTTTCTAACTGTATAAGTTGAAATTTGGAGATATTAGATATAAGTTCCTCAGATCCTAAGAGTAGCTCTTCTACTTCAGGGAATGGTTCCCCTCTTTCAGCTGCTTCTTTTCTAAACCTCTCTATATCTTTCTTAAATCTTTCCTTTATTTTTTTGTGAATGGACCCTAAGCTGTGATAGGAATATACTGTAATCACAGTATCTTTTGGTAGATAATCAAATATACTACTTGGTTTTTCATAAAAGTGTGCAAGCCAGGCCTCTTTTCCTGAAAACTGAGGATTTGAGATGTCTGAAAAAGGTAATCTTCCAAAAGATCTCGCTCTTTTTAGATTTTTTTCATTTAGAATCAGCTCAGAGCAGGGCAGTATGATCATGCTTTTTTCATCAGCAACAGACCTTTGAGTAAATGGATCAAATTGTCTTATGGATTCTACAATATCTCCCCAGAATTCTAATCTGAAAGGATTCTGATAAGAGGGGGAAAAAATATCAATTACGCTACCTCTTACTGCATAATCTCCTATGTCTTCCACGATCGGAACTCTCTGATACCCTCCTTGTTCCAGTTTTTTGATGAGTAATTCTCTATCCAATTCCTCTCCTTCTTCCACATAGTCCACAAATCCTACGAGTTCTTTTTTAGGAATAGTTTTAAGGAATATAGCATCAATAGAGGTTACCACAATTGGAGCCTTTTCATTAAGCAATGCATAAAGGGAACTTATTCTTTTTGACATTACCTCTTTATGAGGACTTAGCCCTGAAAAAGGAGAAATATCATAAGGAGCAAATTCATAGAAATTTTTATTCCCTATAAAAAAGAGAAAGTCTTTTAAAATCTTATTAACATCTTTTTTGCTCGGAAGAATAATAAGATTTGTCTTATTCAAATCTTTTAATAGCTCAGAATAAAGATACGAAAGCGCACTTTCAGATATTCCTTCTATTCTTATGATTTTTTTGTTCTTTATAGAAAGAAGAATCTTTTCTTTTAGTTCTACTATGTTCATATGAAAGGCCCTTCCAAGAATTTTAAGGTTTTCTTATCAGTATCTAATCTTGTTTTTATACCTAAGGGTATAAGCACATTTTGATTTGAATGCCCTATAGGAAAATCAGAAAGAATAGGGAATCCCATATCTGAAACTATATCAAGAACAATTTGGTTAATTATATCTTTTTTCCCGCAACCTTTGAACTGTCCTAACACAAGCCCAGAGACATTTTTGAAAAAGCCACTTAATCTGAGTTGAGTAAACATCCTGTCTATTCTGTAATATGGTTCGTTGATATCTTCCAAAAACAAGATTGTGTTTTCACAAATAGGTAGATAATCAGTACCTACAAGACTGGCGATTATACTCAGATTGCCTCCTAAAAGGATTCCCTCTGTTTCTCCTGAAATAAGGGTTTCTGATTTTTCTGCTTTTATTTCTTTGCATTTTCCTTGAAGCATTTCCCAAAACAGCTTTATGTATTCGCTGTCTAACTCTGTAAGATCCTTTATCATTGGTCCATGAAAAGATACAATCTTCGCTTTTTTTATTATTGCCATAAGCAAGGCTGTTATATCGCTATAACCAATAAATATTTTTGGATTATTTCTTATTAGCTGGTAGTCAATATTCTCCAAAATTCGGATGCTACCATATCCTCCTCGTGAACATATGATCGCTTTTATTTCATTTTTTTTGAACATCTGATGCAGGTCATCAACTCTTTCCTTAATACTACCGGCCATATACCCATGTTTGGATACTGCAAAGGTATTTTTGCCTATTTCTACTTTTTTAAACCCAAGCTCCTTAATAAATCGAACACCTTTTTTTATCTTTTCTTTTTCTATAGGACTTGCAGGAGATAAGATTCCTATCTTGTCTTCTGTGTTTAGTGACTTAACCTTATATAAATTCTTTCTTGTCATTGCATAACATAATCTTGTAAATTATCTTACCAAAATTTGTCTTATTATTTCAGAGGGGTTTGTTTTTATGCCAGATATTTCTTTTCCATATATACTTCCTTTAAAACCAAGTTTTCTTACACATAAATTTCTTCATCTACTTTTTAAACACATAAACATCGACAAGGAATTTGCAGAGAAATTGAAATCTATATCAAAAGAAGGGGTAGTAATTTATGTAGCAAAATATGCTTCTTATTTTGATCTTTTACTATATCATTATTGCTTACGCAAAGCCAGACTCCCTTATCCAAGACTTTTTTTTGATATAAATTTAATGCCTTATATCTCTATAACTGAGCTTGGTAAATTAATAGCTTCATATACAAAATTTTTTCTTAAAAATGGTTCTTTTCCTTCACCTTATGAAACAGGTTTTTATAAGCATCTTCTTAAGAAGAAGCTTACTTCTATGGTTTTTCTTATAAATCCAACTCGATTCTCTCATTATTTCGTAGAAAAAAAAACAGATCCAATAGATTATTTAATACAATTTCAAAAAAACCTTTCTTTTCCTATATATATAGTGCCTATTATAATATTCTATAAAAGTGATCCAGAAAAATCCCCTTCTTGGATATCTAACCTATTGTTTTCTTATAGAGATAAACCCGGATTTATAACCAAGATAGCCCTTTTTTTTAAACAGTATAGAAAAGCACTCATAGATATTGGGGAACCTATAAATTTAAAGAATTATATACAAGACCATGATGCACAGGAGCTTTCCTATAAGCTGAGAAATGAACTTATGGATATAATAGATCGCCATAAAAGAGCTGTTTTGGGGCCAGTAGTTAAGTCAAAAGCCCAAATAAAAGAGTTGGTGTTAAGAGATATTAAAATTGAAGAAGCAATTTATAAAATGGCAAAAAATGACAAAAAAAAGATAAAAGAGTTAAAAAAGAAAGCAGAAAGCTATTTTGAAGAAATAGCTTCAGACTACAACATAACTTATATAATTATATTCTATAAGCTTTTGACATGGTTTTGGAAAAAAATTTTTCAAGGTATAGAGGTGCCAGAATCTGATTTCAGTCTTATAAGGAGCTGGACAAAAAAGGGATATCCTGTGGTTTATGTGCCTTCTCACAAGAGCCATGTAGATTATTTGCTTCTAAATTATCTTCTATTTGATCACCATATTCATCCTCCTCGGATTGCTGCTGGCAGAAATCTGGCTTTTTGGCCTATGGGTTATATATTTAGAAAGTGTGGAGCATTTTTTATCAGAAGATCTTTTAAGGGTGCAAAGTTATACACCCTGGTGTTTGAGCGATATATAAAGATCCTACTCCAAGAAGGATATCCAATAGAGTTTTTTATAGAAGGAGGTAGAAGTAGAAGTGGTAAACTGGAATTTCCAAAAACTGGATTCTTATCAATCTTATTAGAGGCATGGAAAGAAGGTTACTGTAGGGATATTGTTTTTATTCCTGTGTCAATAACCTATGATACAGTTATAGAGGAAAAGTCATATGTAAAAGAAGTAAAAGGATTAGAGAAAGAGCCGGAAAGTTTTATGCAATTACTAAAAGCCAGAAATATATTAAAAAAGAAATATGGGAAAATATATGTTAGATTTGCTAAACCAACCTTGCTCAGTGAATATTCTGCTAATCTGGATAAAAAAAATGAACTAACCAATTCTTTATCCTTTTATTTAGTAAGAGCTATTAATAAAGCAACACCGATTACTCCTATACCATTTGTATCTGTACCAATAATGACAAGACTGAGAAGTGGATTTTATATCTATGAATTAGAAGAAGCATGCAAAGCTACTTTAGATCTTTTAAGATACTGTAATGCCCCACTAATTCCCAAGATAGAGAAAATTACTCATGTTGTACAAAATGCTATTTCTATCCTTTTAAAAAGGGATATACTGTTTAAAATAAAAGATAAATCTCAAAACAATTTTTTATATTATTTAAATAAAAAAAAGAGTTTTGAACTTAGTTATTACAAAAATAATATAATACATTTTTTTATACCATACTCTTTTGTGGCCATTTCTCTTCTTTCTTCTCAGGGTGAGATAACCAGTGTTAATCGAATAAAAAAGGACTACTTAATACTTAAAAAGCTTTTTAAATATGAATTTATTTATGGTAAAGAGGCGGAAGAAGAGATCGAAGAAGCATTAACCTATTTTTATGAAAAGGCTTATTTAAGCTATGAAAGTGATGGTTTTAGACTCACAGTCAAGGGTAGAAAAACAATTATAATGTGGGCGGAACTATTGAGAAATTATATAGAAGCTTATTGGATTGCTATAAGAGTATTTAATACACAGAAGAAAAGAATAAGAGAAAAAGAACTGCTAAAAAAAATGAAAACCGAAGGAGAAAACTTGTATAAACTTCATATAATAAAATGCTTAGATTCTATTTCATATCCTATGTTTAGAAATGCTCTTAAATATATAAAGAGAAATATTTCACTTGAAGAAATCCCTCATCTTTCTCAATGGTTGTTTTCTCTTTTACAGAAATTTTCATAATATAGTCATCTGCATAATTGCGAATAACTATAAATGTAATAATAACAGACCTTATGCAAAAGTTTCTGTCTTATCTGTATGCAGTATAGGGGTAAGACTGGAAGTGGAATAGGGGCAAGGGGGTTTTTCGAATGCGACTGTCGGAAGGGCGCTGTCTCTTCTCTGACTTATCTGTGGGGGAAACCGCAGCCCGTCACTCAAGTTTCTCCAAAACAAGCATATTCCTTTACCAGACATCCAAGTCCATGCATGGGTAAGTATATTTGATTAACAGCTGAGTGACGGGAATGCAGAGGGGGCAGATATCCCCCGCAAATAAGTCAGAGAAGAGCCCAGCCCGAGAGACTCAGAGCAAACGAAAAACCTTTTTGACCCAATACCACATTCGTTGTTATTCTTCCCTTGTGAGATAAACCATTTTGCGTAAGGTCAGATAATAAATTTAGTATTTCACAAAATTTTATGTTTTGCGGAATACTGTAATTATTTTTTAAAATTTTTTAGATCTATTACTTTAGAAGAATGTTGTTCTTTAAAGGATTTTTTATTTTGTGGTTGTTGAGTATCTGCTAACTTATCCTCTAAATTGCTTATTTCTATTTCTCCAAGTCTTAGTGGCACCCCTCCCATAGTGAATGTGGCACCATTTATATATTCTTCTTTCAATATCCATCGTACTATCTGAGCAGGTATGCTCAAAACAAGTAAATCCACTTGATACCATCCTTCTTTTATATCAGGTTCAATCTTTTCTATTCTGGCATATACTGTAGGCTTGCCCATATAATATATCAAAACAAGATCTCCCATCTTTCTCATTTCTTAGCCTCCAGTTAATTGATTTTTTTATCTTTATATGTTAGTGAAACATTTATCTTTATCCAAGTAAAAAATTATGAGGCCATATGAGGCTGTTTGAAATAATTTTCGAACAGCCTCAAAATAATATTGACTTTTATTGTATTTTAGTTAAAATTTCATATGAATGCCAGCGTAGCTCAGCAGGTAGAGCAACTGATTTGTAATCAGTAGGTCGGGGGTTCAATTCCCTCCGCTGGCTTAAAGGATGGAGAGGTGCCCGAGTTGGACAAAGGGGGCGGACTGTAAATCCGCTGGCTCAGCCTTCGGAGGTTCGAATCCTCCCCTCTCCATATATAAGCGGGAATAGCTCAGCTGGTTAGAGCATCAGCCTTCCAAGCTGAGGGTCGCGGGTTCGAATCCCGTTTCCCGCTTTATTTTTGATTT
>JAMOPX010000175.1 GCA_027064285.1 Desulfobacterales bacterium
CATATATATTCTGCAAGCTCTGTAAACCTTTCTACTTTATCATAAGAAGTGCCAAGCTTGGCATGATAGATGATACCTTTTAGTTCTTCGAGCCTATCTAAAAGCGGGATTTTTTGGTCTTCCTTAAAAAAGAATTCTGCATCTGCAAGTCTTGCCTTTAATACCCTTTCATGTCCTTTTTTTACTAACTCTGGATCTTTTGGTATTGTGTTGTTCACAGCAACAAAATTAGGCATCAATTTGTTGCCTTCTTTTTCGTAAATCGGGAAATATTTCTGGTGTTCTTTCATAGGAGTAATAATTACAGGTTTTGGAAGGGTTAAAAATCTTTTTTCAAAACTACCGCATACAGGAAATGGATACTCCACAAGGTTGCTCACAGATTCCAGAAGTTCTGGATCTTCTTCAGGCTCTCCTTCAATCTTTTCTGCCTCTCTTTTTACTCCATCCCAAACCATGCGCTTTCTTTCTTCAGGATCAACTATGACATAAGCTTTTTTTATTTTATCCAAGTAATCTTTAACCCCATAGATTTCGATCTGATTAGGAGCCATAAAACGATGGCCAAAGGTAATATTTCCCGTCTTTACTCCTGCTATCTCAAAGGGCACCACTTTTCCGTCCAGAAGGCACAAGATCCAGTGTATTGGCCTTGCAAAAGAGAATTTTACATCTGACCATCTCATGCTTTTTGGCCAAGATATCTGAGAAATAAGTTTTGGTATCTCTTCCTTTAACACATCATAGGTAGCTGCTCCGGATACGATCTTCTTTATGAAGAGATATTCTCCTTTTGGTGTGTTAATAATCTGGATATCCTTTATCTCTACATTATTCTTTTTGGCAAAGGAGAGAGCAGCTTTTGTAGGATTTCCATCCTTATCAAAAGAGACACTTTTTGGAGGCCCTTTTATTTCTTGAACAGTATCTTCCTGCTTTTCTGCTATATCTTCTACTATAAGTACAATCCTTCTGGGTGTCCCGTAAGTATTTATGGAACCGTAGGAGATTCTATTTTTATCAAGCATTTGACCTGCTGACTCTTTTAGCTGAGCAAGTCCTCCCAGAATATAACCTGAAGGTATTTCTTCTGTGCCTATTTCCAAGATAAAGTCCATCTTAATACTCCTTTTTAAGAAGTGGAAATCCCATCTCTTCCCTTTGTTTTAAATAATTCTGAGATGCGAGTCTGGCCAGATTTCTTATTCTTTCTATATAGTGAGCCCTTTCATTAACACTTATTGCTCCTCTTGCATCTAAGATATTGAATACATGAGAGCATTTCAGACAATAGTCATAAGCAGGCAGTACAATTCCTTTTTCTGAAAGTCTTATTGATTCCCTTTCATACATATCAAACAGCTTTAAAAGCATATCCACATCTGCCAGCTCAAAATTATATACAGATAGCTCCCATTCTCCTTTTTTGTGTATATCTCCATAAGTGAGCTTTTCATTCCACATAAGGTCAAAGACATTCTCTTTTTCCTGGATGTACATAGCTATCCTTTCAAGTCCATATGTTATTTCTACGGATATAGGATCAAGCCTTATTCCTCCTGCCTGCTGAAAATATGTAAACTGGGTGATCTCCATTCCATCTAACCATACCTCCCACCCAAGTCCTGAAGCACCAAGGGTAGGAGATTCCCAGTCATCTTCCACAAATCTTATATCA
>JAMOPX010000176.1 GCA_027064285.1 Desulfobacterales bacterium
TCCCACCCCCTTTCTTATTTATTTAGATATCAGAACCATATACCCTCCTGTTTAAAAAACCAAGACTGTTCGGAGTTCTTGGAAACGGGATTACATCCCTTATATTGGAAATTCCCGTAATAAACTGTATAAACCTATCAAAGCCAAGTCCAAAACCCGCATGTGGAGCTGAGCCAAATTTTCTGAGCTCCAAATACCACCAGTAATCTTGGGGATCAACTCCCTGCTCCTTCATCCTCATAAGCAAGGTATCATAGTCGTCTTCTCTCTGGCTTCCCCCAACGATTTCTCCAACACGAGGAACAAGGATGTCCATTGCCATAACAGTCTCACCTTCTGGATTCAGCTTCATATAAAAAGGCTTTATCCCTTTTGGATAGTCAGTAATAATAGTAGGTTTATCAAAAACTTCTTCACATATGTATCTTTCATGTTCTGTTTTCAGGTCACATCCCCATTCCACAGGATATTGAAACTGTCTTTTTGCCTTGGAAAGCATCTCAATCGCCTCTGTATAAGTTATTCTTGCAAAGTCTTGTTCAATTCCTTTCTGGATCTGCTTTAAATTAGCAGGCTCAATAAACTTATTAAAAAACTCTATATCTTCTCTGCAATTTTCAAGAGCAAACAAGAATAAATACTTTATTAGCTCTTCTGCCACTCTTATAGCCCTTTCAAGCCCTGAAAATGCCATTTCTGGCTCTACCATCCAGAACTCAGCCAAATGTCTTGGTGTATTAGAATTATCTGCCCTGAAAGCAGGACCAAATGTGTAAACATCACCTAAGGCAAGGGCATATGCCTCTGCCTCCAACTGACCACTTACAGTAAGATATGCCTTTTGCCCAAAAAAATCCTCAGAAAAATCTATTTCTCCATCTTCCTTTTTAGGAATTTCAGAAAGGTCAAATGTAGTCACCTTAAATACCTCTCCGGCTCCCTCACAGTCATTTCCTGTTATTATCGGGGTATGTACATATATAAATCCGTTCTCTTGAAAAAACTTGTGTATAGCATAGCTTATAGCATTTCTCACCCTTGCAACAGCTCCGAATGTATTGGTCCTTACCCTAAGATGAGGTATTGTTCTCAAAAATTCAAATGAGTGCCTCTTTTTTTGTAAGGGATACTCTGCTGGATCTGCCCATCCAATAACACTTATCTCTTCGGCCTGAAGCTCTATATCCTGCTTCTTTCCAGGAGAGGCTACTATCGTTCCCTTTACCATAACAGAAGAACCCACATTCAACCTAAGGACTTCACTTTCATAGTTTGAAAGACTCTTATCAGCGATCACTTGAAGACTCCTTAAACAAGAACCATCATTTATCTCTAAAAAAGAAAACCCTCCTTTTGAGTCCCTTCTTGTTTTTACCCAACCGTAAATAGATACTTTTCTCCCAATTTCTTTATTCCTTAGTATATCTACAATCCTTTCTCTTTTTATGTCAGTTATCATTTTAACCATATTTTTTCTCAAAATGCCTCATAAATTCTGCCAGTGCTTTTACAGAATCCAATGTAACTGCATTATAAAGAGACGCTCTACATCCACCAACAGATCTGTGTCCTTTAAGTCCTCCAAGACCTTCTTTAAGTGCTTCTTTAACAAAGAGCTCCTCCAGCTCTTCTGAAGGCAACCTAAAGGTAATATTCATCATAGATCTGCTATCTTTTCTTGCAGTTCCCTTATAAAAATCAGAAGAATCTATTATATCATATATGAGTTTTGCTTTTTCTCTGTTTATCTCTTCCATCTTCTTAAGACCACCTATTTCCTCTTCAAGCCACTTTAATACAAGATTTATCACATATATAGCAAAGCATGGAGGAGTATTTGCCAGAGAATTATTCTCTACATAGGTTGTATATTTGAGCATAGTGGGAAGATCCTGAGGAACCCTTTCCAACATATCTTCCCTTATAATAACCATTGCAACACCCGCAGGTCCTATGTTCTTTTGAGCGCCCGCGTATATAAGTCCAAAGGGAGAAGGATCAAAAACCCTACTCATAAAATCAGAAGACATATCACTTACAAGAGGAACCCCTCCTCCATCAGGAAAGGTTGTCCATTGAGTACCCTTTATTGTATTGTTGGAAGTAAAATGCAGATATGCTCCTTTTCCATCCTCATGCACATCCTGAGGGATATATGAGAAGTTTTCATCTTCAGAAGAGGCTATAACACGCACTTCTTTCTTCTGTATCCTTGCCTCCTTAATAGCTTTTGTTGACCATGTACCTGTATTTATATAATCCACCGATTTGCCATCTACAGAAAGATTCATCGGCACCATTGCAAATTGAAGACTTGCCCCTCCCTGAACAAATATCACATGAAACTGATTGCCAAGATTAAGAAGTCTTTTTGTCCTTTCTATTGCTTCATTTATTATCTCGTCAAAGGTTTTAGAGCGATGACTTGTTTCAAGTATGGACATACCCGTGCCTTTATAATTCAAAATTTCATCCCTTATTTGTTCCAACACAGGCAAAGGCAATGCAGCAGGCCCTGGATTAAAGTTATGAATCCTCTTATACTTCATAATATCTTCTCCTGAATAATATTTTTTATAGTCTCTAACGTTTCTTTGTCTTTCTCAAAAACTGCGACACCTTTTAAATCTGCCTCTATTATCTCTTCTTTAAATGGCATAAAACACAAAAATTCAAAATCGTTTAAAGCTTCTCTTATAAATCTTTCATCTTCCTGGTTTCTGATCTTATTTCCTACTAAGGCTATATTTTTTATGCCCAAATCAGATGCAAGCCTTTTTATCTGAAATGCTGTTTCAATGCTTCTTCTTCCTGGCTCAACCACAACAATAAGTTTGTTCACAAACATTGCTGTGCCTCTTCCTAAATGCTCAAGCCCTGCCTCCATATCCATAACCACTGCTTCATCCCTTGAAATGACAATGTGTCTAACAAGCTGTTTTAAAAGAGCACTTTCAGGACATATGCATCCACTTCCCCCTTTTTTAACACCACCCATGACCATAAGCCTTATATTATCTATCTTAATAGCCAATCTATCAGGAAGATCATCTACCTTAGGATTCAAACTGAAAAAACCACCTATCGTACCAGGCTTAGATCCTGTTCTCTCTTCTATAAGATCCTTCATATCAGCAATCGGTACAATAGTGCTGCTTTCCTTTATACCCAATGCCTGCGCCAAATTCGCATCAGGATCTGCATCAATAGCCAGCACCCTTTTGCCAGCATCAGCAAGGGCTTTTATGAGAAACGCAGCAAAGGTAGTTTTCCCAACCCCTCCTTTTCCACTTACAGCAAATTTCATGTTCAACCTCACATTTTGAAATATTTATGTTTACTCGATCAGAGGATTTTTTTCAAGTAAAAAGGATGCCTCATCTGTCACAACTAACCCCTTTATTGAGTGAAAACAGCTTCACAGCAGGAATTTTGGGCCTTAAACCTATATCTGATATTTGTAGATGATAATCAGCTAATTTTTTAATCTTTGCTTATTCTGAATTTTTTATTGGTTAAGGTTTCATCTTTCCTGTCCAGTTCTTGCTTTAGCAGTATTTCATAGGATTTTTTAATTACAGATGAGAAAAGGATGCTCATCAGCAATTCTCGGTTAAGAAACAAATCACTTTTATTGCTTTTATGGTTTTATAATACCAAATATAAACTTACCGAGAATTGCTGGTAAACTTGACATAAAGCAGAGAAGATTATATTGATATTAACAGCTCAGGTGCCGTAAGGCTTAAAAGGGAATCCGGTGAAAATCCGGAACCGGCCCGCGGCTGTGACCGGGGACGAAAGTCACATATAGGCCACTGGGAGCAGGGATGCTCCTGGGAAGGCGTGGCGAGTAGGATGATCCGGGAGTCAGAAGACCTGCCTGAGCAGGCAGAGACATTAGCTTTGGCGGATGCCCAAAGCTAAGCGCAAGTCCTATGGGATAAAACGGGAGTCCCTGGACTGCTGTGTGCGGTTCAGGGATTCTTTTTTGGAATAAAAGCGATGTTTGGGCTAAGTTTTCCTTTAAAAACCTATTTTCTGGCAACATTTATATATGCTTTGGCCTTTTTCATAAGCTTTTTTAAAGAGAAACTTTCATACTTTTTGCTTTTCTTTGGCTTCTTAGTCAACTTGGTTTCTGAGATTTCAGGCAGATCAATTATATGGCCTTATTGTAACATGTTTTCAGAGCCATACTTTCTTCCTCTATTTTTCTCTGCTGCCTTCTTAAGTATCCCTTCTTTGAGGAAAGAGATAAAAATCTCAACCTTTCTTGTATTTATATCCTCTTTGATCCCTGTATTTTTTTCAGAAGGCTATTATCCACCTTTTACCCTTATGTCAAAAAGCATATTTGCCCATCTCTTTCACTTATCCCTTTTTATTGGACATGGATTCATGTTTGTTTCTGCTTATTTTGCTCTGCTCTGCTTTTTTAAAAACAAAGACTATAAGGCATCTGTTTACAGATATTCTGCAATTGGATTTTTTATCCTTTGCATAACAGGCGCATTTGGAATGATATGGAGCTATGTTGGAAGATGCGATGTAATATCATGGAATCACTATTATTTTCACTCTATCGGAACTTGGTTTTACTATATCTCTCTTTTTCATCTCTATTCTCAGGAAAGATTGGATAAAAAAGCCCTTTTTTTGTTTGTGGGAGGAAGCATTCTGATATTTGTGCTTGATTATATTCCTCAAATAGGAGGGATTCATAAACCTATCCTCAATGAGAGGCTTTATGAGGTATTTCAGTAAGATCTGGCAATTATTAGGAGATACAAAGTTTGCTGTTTTTATCTTTTATCTTACAAGCGCTATAGCGATTATTGGCTCACTTCTTATGAAGCAGAATCCTTATATATTTTTCCCTTTAAAATACACAAACATACAGGAATGGATGCTTAGCTATGGCATAAGAAACTTATCTTATATATGGTGGCTTCCTATTCTTTTTGTATTGCTCTTTATTGTAGCTGTTTCAGTCTTTGTCTGCTCTATGAATCTCTTTAAGGAGAAGTTTCTCTTTCTTGCACATATAGGCTTTTTGCTAACCCTTGTTGGCTTATTTATAAGCCACACCTTAAGTTTTATCTCAACTGGAAATATCTTAACCAAAGGCGCGCAGATAAAGATCCCATATTCTGGGATTTTGCTTAGGTTAGAAGATATAAAAATAAGCTATTTTTCAAAAAAAACTATACTTCTTGGAAAAGCAAAAGATGCATCTGATTGCTCTGCTGTGCTTTTGATAGAGGATCAAAAAAAGATATGTAAAAAGAAAGTGTCTTTGAATAATCCCTGTTTTTATAAAGGATTTACTCTCTTTATAGAGGATTTTTATCCAAAACAAAAATTTAGCGCTCCTTGCTGGATAAATCTGACTATTAGGAAAGATTATGGATTGCCGCTAATCTTTACAGGCTCTTTGCTATTTTTAGCAGGACTTTTGGGGGTTTTACTGAGATGAGATATAAGATAGTGATCCTTTTTTTGATTGTTTTATTAAGCTGTGGACATCAACAGTCTTCAGGGCCATTTTCTATAAGATATGGAAAAGGATACAAAGAGATTACTGATGGAATTGGAAGAAGGTTTGTTTTGGTCTCTAAAAACACAAAAAACATCAGTTATGAGAAAAGCAGAGTCATAAAGATACCAATAAAAAAGGCTGTGGTTTATTCAGGATATACTGCTGCTCTTATAAAAGAGCTTGGTCATGTAAACTCCATAGTGGGTGTAGTAGTTGAAAAGAAAAACTGGCATATCCCTGAGATAAGAAAAGGATTAGAGACCGGAAAAATTGTTTACTTAGGAGAATTCAGTGCCATAGATTATGAAAAGTTAAGCGCTTTAAAGCCAGATGTTGTATTTACCTGGGATGAAGGTCTTATTCCAAAGCTTGAAGAAATAGGTATTCCTTGTGTCATCACATCTACAAAGATTGCTCCTAACTTAAGTGAACATATCAGATTAATCCTGTTTTTGTCTGCATTTTATAATGAAGAAGAAAAGGCGAAAAGATTTATTAAAGAGCAGTTTAGAAGGATAGAAGAGATCTCCCATAAACTAAAAAGTGTAAGTCATAAGCCAAAGGTTATATGGGGAGATATATATCCTAAGAAAGTCCTTGTAGAGCCAGAAAATTCATGGGCAGCAGAAGCAGTGAGAAAAGCAGGAGGAAAATATCTGTTCAATGATGTTCAGGGTGCAAGCTGTATGCAGATTACTGTTGAAAAATTCTTTTCAAGGGCAAAGGATGCAGACATTCTCATTACATATCGCGGACCTGAAGAAGGCATCACTTCAAAAAAGGCATTTAAAGAAGCAAGTGAGCTTTTAAAAACCATAGAGATAAAACCTATGAATGAAGGCAAAATATACTTTACAGGATGGAGGCTTTGGGAGACAGCAGATACAGCAGGAATAATCTATGAGCTTGCATCTATATTTCATCCAAAGCTTTTTCCTTTAAAAAAACACAACTATTTCTTTGAGATAAAATGAGGAGAATAAGACATACAACCCTGTTTATACTTTCATCAATTTTGTTTCTCTTTCTTCTGCTTATAAATCTTGCTTTTGGTTCTGTTCATATTCCTTTTAAAGATATCTTTCAAATCGTATTTATGCACAGCTCCGACTCAACAGCTTGTTCAATAATATGGAAGATAAGGCTTCCAAGAATCCTTTTTGCTTCCCTTTCTGGCGCATATCTTTCTGTTGGAGGACTTCTGCTTCAGGTATTTTTCAGAAATCCCATTGTAGGGCCTTATGTTCTTGGAATATCAGCTGGTGCAACACTTATGGTAGGAATTGTGATGCTACTTGGAATAAGCATTGGACTAGCAGGCATTCATCCATTTTATATAAGCTTGGCAGCAGCATTTGGAGCATTTTGCGTAACTGCACTTCTTGTTGCTTTAAGCGCCAAGGTAAAAGACATAGTTACTTTGCTTGTTATAGGGCTTATGATGGGCTATCTCTGTTATGCTGTTACAAGCATACTTATCACGTTTGCTGCGAAAGAAAAAGTAAAGGGATTTGTATTATGGCAGATGGGAAGCTTTTCTGGTGTTGTTTGGAAGGAATTTTACATACTTCTTTTTTCAGCGCTCTTCTTAAGCATCCTTTTAAGCATCATAAAAAAGCCTCTAAATGCATTTCTCTTAGGAGAAGAATACGCAAAGACAATGGGAGTAAACATAAAGCTTCTTAGAAATCTTATAGTAATTATTTCAAGCCTCCTTGCTGGTCTTGTTACTGCTTTTGCAGGACCTGTGGCATTTATTGGGATTGCTGTTCCTCACATGGCAAGACTTCTTTTTAAGACCTCTGACAATGGAATCCTTATCCCTGCTTCTGCTATTCTTGGTGCAGATGTTACTGTGCTGTGTGATCTTGTAGCAAGATTGCTCATGTCTCCTGTGGAGCTTCCTATAAGTGCAATTACTGCCCTTTTTGGAGCACCTGTGGTTATATTTCTTCTTCTGAAAAGAAGGGCTACGATATGAGAAGTGTGCTAAAGACAGAAGAGCTTTGTGTTGGATACGGAAAAAAAGAGATAGTTTCAGGTATCAGTCAGGAGATCATTAAAGGACAGTTTGTAAGTATCTTGGGACCAAATGGTTCTGGAAAAACAACAATTTTAAAGACTTTAGCAAAGGTTATAGCTCCTCTAAGGGGAAGGATTTATATAAATGGACTTTTGCTTGATAGGTTGAGTTCAAAAGAGGTTGCAAAAAATCTTTCAGTAGTCCTTACTGAAAGGCCTTCTCCTGGTCTTCTTACTGCATTTGAATTTGTTGCTCTTGGAAGATATCCATACACAGACATATTTGGAAGGCTGACTGAGAAAGATAAGGAAAAGATAAAAGAAGCCCTTCAGCTTGTAAATGCAAAGGAGCTTTCAGAAAGATATTTTGGTGAGCTAAGTGATGGAGAAAGGCAAAAGCTTGTTATTGCAAGGGCTATAGCTCAAGAGCCAGAAATCATCATCTTAGATGAACCCACAATCCATTTAGATCCAAAAAACAAGATAGAGCTGCTAGGCATACTTTACAGGCTTTCAAAAAAGAAGGGCGTTACAGTCCTTGTATCCCTTCATGATATAGATGTGGCATCAAGGATATCTGATCTTGTGCTACTTGTGAAGGAAGGAAGGATTATAGACTTTGGTCCACCAGAAAAGGTCATAAATCAAGAAAGGATTGCTCAGCTTTATGATCTAAAAGATGTTCACTTTAACAGCAAGTTATACACATTTGAGCTTTTAAAAAACAATAAAAGAAAAGACATTTTTGTCATTGCAGGAGCAGGAACAGGAACACCCTTATATAGGACGCTTTTAAGACATGGCTTTGGTATTGTAACAGGCATCATTCACGAAAATGACATAGATTTTCATGTGGCAAATTCAATGAAAGTAGAAGTAGTCTCTGAAAGAGCGTTTCAAAAAATAGGTAAGAATACCTTAAAAAAAGCATTTTCCTTTATTGCTCATGCAAAAGCTGTAATTGATTCAGATTTTCCTGTGGGTTCATTTAATAGAGAAAATATAGATCTTATCCATTATGCCATAAAAAAAGAAAAAAAAGCCTATACATTGAGAAAAAAGAAAGAGGCTTATGAGCTATATGGGAATCTTAGTAAAAAGCTCATTTACCTGAATGATGTCTATTCCTTTTTAGAAGAAAGGAGGTGAAAATAAAAGGCAGGGTGGGGGCAGCACCCTGCCACCAGCCAAAAAACAGAGCAACCGGGAGGGGTGCGCTTAGGCCGGCTCTATTATATTAACAGCGAACCTCCCGGCTGTAAAGAAATC
>JAMOPX010000177.1 GCA_027064285.1 Desulfobacterales bacterium
ATACAGAGCACCTTATCTCCTGTCCAAAAATATCCAGGGCCTATGGTAGTAACTGTTCCTGTTACAGTTGAATGAGCTCCAGTTTTACTTGGTAACATAGCAATAAATTGTCCTGTTTTTACCTTTTCCCCAACTTCTACAACAGGATTAAATGGCATTCTTCCAGGTCTGGAAACAGGAATTGTTACTTTATCGGGAAAAGGAATGTCTATTACTTCTCCCTTCCAATCAGTAAGTTTTATCCTTGGCTTTATGAACCCAAATATTTTTTCCAACATAACAGCTGGCCTCTTTTAATAAGATTTTAAATGACACACAAGACATTCAAAATTTTTCTTTTTTACTTTATCCTTTTCTGCATACACGCATCTGCTAAGATCTTTATGACATCTGTTACATTCAGTATGAATAGCTTCTGCCATCCTTCTTGTTTTATGACATCCTAAGCAGGTATGCCCGCTAACTGCTTCCAACTCTCCATGACTAAAATCCTCTGCTGAATACCCTTCATCTGGATGACATTTATTGCAGGATACAAGAGAAGGCTCTCCACTTTTGAAGTGGCATTTACTGCAAGCTACTATTGGCTTCTTCTTTACTGGATGGCATGTTGTGCACTTGGGAGAATGTATCTCTACTAACTCTTTGTGCTCCATATCTTCAGCAGAATATCCCTCTTCTTTATGACATTTTTCGCATGAGGTTATATTTTCTGTATCAAGCAGTTCATGATGGCAGTCAGCACATTTTATATTTGCTTTCAAAAACTGAAAGTTAGAATTAGCATGCTTCTGGTGAGTAAAAAGGACAGCTCCTCCTAAGCTCTTAAAATATATCCTTGGAGGAGGATATGAAGGCTTTCCTGAAAATACATATCCTACTATTCCTATGAGGATAAGAAAAAAGGCTATCATTAGCATAGTCTTTGGTATATCTTTCTTTTTCAATTTTCCCTCCTATTACAGTTATCCACAATTAACTATTTAGGTATGTTTTCATGTCTTTGCATAAAGTCAGTTAATAATAAATCATTTTTCTTTTATGGCATTCCTCACTATATCGTATTCCACAAAATTTAACATTTGCAGAATACTATAAAGTTCCGACAAATTTTATATATAATAATTTATATGTCAACTTTTTTGAGGCCTTATGTGTAATCAAAAAATACCACGAAATAATAGTAAAGCAAGAACTGGACATATAAGATACAATGTTAACTAACAAAAAATCCAGAATAAGCAAAGATTAAAAAACAGGACTTACGCAGTTAACACAATTTAGAAACAGACACCTTACCTCGTAATGGAGTAGGAGAGAGTTTCAATTGACCAGCGGCTATGCTTACACAATACAATGGTGGTTAGATTCTGGAAGAGTGCTTTCTTTAGTTTTTGTAAAAAATCTGGAGGAAATGAAAAAAGTTATATCAGAAGCATAGAATAACTTATGTAAAAAGTTTTGCCAAAAGCTGGATAGAAAAATTTTTAAAAGGCACCAAGTATGGAATGAATTATGCAGATAACTATAATCTAAAATAAGAATATAATTCATATAAAATGATCCTAATTTGTTTCTCACCGAGAATTGCTGTTTTGGTCTTGACTTTTTTTCTTATTCAGGGCAAATTATAT
>JAMOPX010000178.1 GCA_027064285.1 Desulfobacterales bacterium
ATATGTCTGTAATCCAAGATGGTGCCCATCCAGAAAAGAACTCTGTTACAGGAGGCCAGCCAGCCAAGACAAAGAACAGGCATATAACAACAGATAGAATAAAGCTTATAACCTGATTTCTTGTTATAGCAGAAGTAAAGCTTCCTATGCTTAAATAAGCTCCTGCTAAGAGAAAACTACCAAGATAAGCACACAGAATAACACCCATATCAGGATTTCCAAGATAAACCACGGTAAGAACCAAAGGAAATGTGAGAAAAAGACATATTCCAATAAAGATCCATGCAGAGAAAAACTTACCTATTACTGCCTCTGATGTTCTTATAGGTAGAGTTAAAAGCAGTTCAATAGTGCCAAGCCTTCTTTCTTCAGACCAGAGTCTCATAGCTACAGAAGGAACAAGAAACAGATATATCCAAGGATGCCACTGAAAAAAGCTTCTTAAATCTGCTTGTCCTACTTCATAAAAATGGCTTACTGAAAATGTAAAAAAGTTACAAAGAAGCAAAAAGATTACCATAAATACATAAGCGATTGGGGAACTGAAATAGCAAGAAAGCTCTTTTTTGATAATGGCCTTTATATGTATGATTGTTTCTTTCATGTTTGGAGCGTAATTTTTCTGAATACCTCGTCCAGCCTCCCTTCCTCTACAAAAAGGGAGCTTATATCCCAATTCTTTTCCTTAGAATATCTTACAACCGCATCCACAAATTCTGTCCCCGGCTTTTCAGGAAATATGAGAATGGAATCAGAATCCATTAATACATCTTTTACCCAGGACTCTATTTTAAGCTCATTTACTACTTCTTTGCTTATCGGAGTCCTTAAAGTTATTCTTACCGCACCATAAACAGATGACCTTTTCTTTAACCCTTCAGGTGTATCATCTACCATTATCTTTCCATTGGATATAATTATGGCCCTTGTACACACCGCATCTACTTCTTCTAATATATGAGTAGAAAGTATAATAGCCTTATCCTTTGCCATCTCCTTTATCATGTTTCTGACTTCGTGTTTCTGATTTGGATCAAGCCCGTCAGTTGGTTCATCTAAGATGAGATATTCTGGATCATGAAGTAGGCTCTGTGCAAGACATACTCTTTGCTTAAATCCCTTTGAAAGAGTACCTATGGATTGATATTTTACATTCTCTAAAAAACACTTCTCTATAATGGATGAAACTTTTTTCTTCTTTTCTTTCCCAGAAAATCCTCTTATCTCAGCAATAAAATCTAAAAATTCGTACACTGGCATATCAGGATAAACCGGTGCATTTTCTGGAAGATAGCCTATCTTTTTTTTGGCATTTAAAGGATCATCTAATATGTCATATCCGCCCACAACTGCTGTTCCAGAGCTTGGAAGCAGAAAACCGGTTATCATCCTCATGGTCGTGGTTTTGCCCGCACCATTTGGGCCCAAAAAACCTAATATCTCTCCTTTTTCCATACTAAAAGAAATATTATCTACAACTTTGGTATTGCCAAATATCTTGGTGAGAGATTTTACTTGTATCATCTTTAAACATAAAAAAGCCCGACTCCCAAAGGAGCCGGGCTTTTTATTCAGATTAGTACATGTCTTCTGGTGGCATACCAGGAGTGGTTTCTTTCTTCTTCTCAGGCTTTTCTGCGATCATTGCCTCTGTAGTAAGCAGAAGCCCTGCTACTGATACTGCATTCTGTAGAGCTATCCTTGTCACCTTTGCTGGATCTATAACACCTGACTTCATCAGATCCTCATATTCACCTTTTTCAGCATTAAAACCAAATGCTCCATCCTGATTCCTTACTTTTTCTACTACCACAGAGCCTTCAAATCCTGCATTGTTTGCAATCTGTTTTAATGGTTCTTCAAGCGCCTTCTTTATAATCTCAGCTCCTATCTTTTCTTCTTCTGTAAAGTCTTCCAGCTTATCAAGCACTTTCTGTGCCCTTATATAAGCCACACCACCACCAGGAACAATTCCTTCTTCTACAGCAGCTCTTGTTGCATTAAGAGCATCTTCCACACGGTCTTTCTTTTCCTTCATTTCGCTTTCTGTAGCAGCACCTACTCTAATAACAGCCACACCACCTATCAGCTTTGCCAAGCGCTCCTGAAGTTTCTCCCTATCATAATCGCTTGTGGTTTCTTCTATCTGAACTCTTATCTGCTTTACTCTTGCTTCTAATGCCTCTTTACTGCCTCCACCTTCTACGATAGTGGTATTATCTTTATCAATAATGATCTTTTTAGCTGTTCCTAAATCATTTAGTGTAATATTTTCTAATTTAATTCCCAAATCTTCACTTATAACTCTACCGCCAGTCAAAATGGCTATATCTTCGAGCATGGCCTTACGCCTTTCACCAAAACCAGGTGCCTTTACTGCCGCACACTTAAGTGTTCCTCTCAGCTTGTTGACAACAAGTGTTGCCAATGCTTCGCCTTCTACATCTTCAGCTATTATAAGTAATGGCTTACCTGATCTTGCTACCTCTTCAAGTATGGGTATAAGATCCTTCATTGCACTTATCTTCTTCTCATGAATCAGAATAAATGCATCCTCTAAGTGAACCTCCATCTTTTCTGGATCAGTGATAAAATAGGGGCTTAGATAGCCTCTATCAAACTGCATTCCTTCCACTATCTCAAGTGTTGTTTCCATACCTTTTGCTTCTTCTACAGTAATAACCCCTTCTTTACCCACCTTCTCCATTGCTTCTGCTATAATCTCTCCAATAGAAGGATCATTATTTGCAGAGATTGTTCCTACCTGAGCAATCTCTTTCTTTTCTCTTGTTGGTACTGCAATCTTTTTAATCTCTTCTACTACCTTTGCTACTGCCTTATCCATTCCTCTTTTAAGGGACATTGGATTTGCACCTGCAGCTACAAGTTTGCTTCCTTCTCTATATATGGCTTGAGCAAGGATGGTAGCTGTTGTAGTCCCATCACCTGCTACATCAGATGTCTTAGAGGCCACTTCCTTTACCATCTGGGCCCCCATATTTTCAAACTTATCTTCCAGCTCTATTTCTTTTGCTACTGTAACTCCATCCTTTGTTACCTTTGGAGAACCAAAGGCCTTTTCAATAATTACATTTCTTCCTCTTGGACCTAACGTAACCTTAACCGCATTTGCTAAGGTATCAACACCTTTCATTATCTTTTCTCTTGCCTGTACATCATAGGTTATTTGCTTTGCTGTCATAACTACCACCCTCCTCCTTTATTCTTTTTTATTTTTTGTTTAATCCTCTAAGATTGCTAATATATCATCTTCTCTCATAATGAGATATTCTACTCCATTTATCTGAATCTCATTACCCGCATACTTGCTAAAAAGCACCTTATCATTCTCTTTTACTGACATAGGCACCCTTTCTCCCTTTTCATTCAGCCTGCCAGGCCCAACAGCAATAATTCTACCTTGCTGGGGCTTTTCTTTTGCGGTGTCAGGAATAATTATTCCCCCTTTAGTTTTTTCCTCTTCCTCAAGTCTTTGAACCAATACCCTATCATGCAATGGCTTTACCTTCATCTTTTCTACCTCCTCCTGCAGATTTTTTTCGCTTTTAAAAGATAAACACGCTTTTTTCGTTGTCAAGGGAGGGTGGAAAAATTAGAGCAACAAATAAATCAGGCCGGTACCAGAGGCAAGAATAAAGCTTGAGATTATAAAAGTCCACTTTATAGATATAAATTGCATTAAAAGCCCTGCTAATATTGGCCCAAAAAACATTCCCAAACTATGGGCTTGAGCCATAAGCCCCATAACAGAGCCCATATAACCTATCTTTCGTCCTTCAATTACGCTAATAGCCATAACTGCTGGAATGGATATTCCTGCTGCAAGACCTAAGAATGCGTTTATAATAGCAATATGCCAAAAGTCTGACGCCTTTGCCAAACACAGTATTGAAATGATACCCAATAGACCACCTGTTATAATCATTTTTTTCTTATTGAATCTATCAGCCAGATATCCCATAGGTGTTTGAAATATGCCTGATACCAGAACATGTATTGAAAGAAGCAGTCCTATGCTTGTGCTTGAAAATCCCAGCCTTGTGCTGGCAATAAGAGGCAAAAATGTCCACATGATGCCTATACACAAGGTAAAACATACCCTGAATAAAAACAGGACCATTATGGTAATGTTTTTTATGAGAAGGGAATAAGGGATTGTGCCGCTTTTTCCCTTTAGGAGCTTGGGTTCTTTCTCCTTAGGTGGAAGAAGTAAGAGACAGAGTAAAAATCCTGTAAATGCTAATATACCCATACTTAAAAAAGACCACTTCATACCTGAATGATCTTTTACTATTCCACCAACAATAGGCCCTGCGCTGAGCCCTCCATACAAAGATACATTAAATAGACCCATTGTCCTGCCTTCATATGCCTCTGGAGTAAGTATTCCCACATATGCCTGTGCCACTGGAAGAATCATGGCTGATGCGAAACCTTGGGTAAGCCTTAAGATTATAAGATGCCAGATTCCATTGCTTAAGGAATAAAGGATTGAAAGAAAAAAATAGAGCAAAAGCCCAGTCATCAGGATTGGTTTTTTTCCTTTTATATCAGAAAGTCTTCCAAAATAAGGTACAAATATACTTCTTGTCAGTGAAAAGGCAGCAAAGATAAGCCCAATTTGAAAGGCATTTGCTCCTAATTCATGCGCATATATAGGAAGAAGTGGCCCTATAATTCCTGCGCCCATAGTAGTGATGAAGACAGAAAGAAACAGAGTAAAAAATATCTTGAAAAATCTGGAATCGTCTCCCATCTATCTTTTGGTCACTCTATGTTTATAGCTCTTTTGAATAGCACGAATCAGAAAAGTAAGGGCCTGATTTACAGGCGTGTCTATAGCAAGTTTTTTAGACTCTTTTACAATAGCACCATTTAAAAAATCTATTTCTGTTGGTCTCTGGGCAAGAACATCCTGAAGCATAGAAGAAATATTCTGCGACGTCTTTCTGCATACTTCTTCGGTTTTCTGGAATGGATTCTCATAGGGCAATTTTAACTTTTTTTTCTTTACTACTTCCATAGCCTCTTTTAAACATTCCTGCATAATGAATCTTGTTTCTTCTATTTGTATAAGCATCCCGTTCCTAAGCCCTGTGATTGCTGTAAGGGCATTTATCCCCACATTTATAAGCAGTTTTCCCCAGAGGAATGATTCTATATCATTTCTTATTTGTGTAGAAAATCCGGCTTTATTCAGTATATCTCTCAATTCCACAAGCTTATCAGATGATGGTCCTATTATTGTGTCTCCAGACCCAGCGTGTCTTACATGACCAGTAGAAATAAGGGTAGCTCCTTCTGCTGTAACCCCTCCATAGACCTTTTTTTGTAGAACTTCTTCTAATATCTTTATATTTCCTATGCCATTTTGAAGTGTGATTACACAGGAATCTTCAGAAACAATCTCTTTTAACTCATAGGCAGCATCTTTTGTGCTATAGGCCTTTACAAATATAAGTACAAAGTCCGGAGAAAAATCTATCTGCTCTTTTGTAATCACAGGAACATATACATGGAATTCTCCCTTTAATCCTTCTACTTTTATACCCTGTTTATTTAAAAAATCTGCCCTTTCCTTTTTATAATCTAATAAAAATATTTCATGAGATGTCAGTTTCTTAAGCCTTGAAGCAAATAAAAGACCCATTGCACCAGGCCCAACTATTAAGAATTTCATAGATCAATCCTCAAGCAGTTTTTTTGCTTCTTCAGGATCCATATGAAATGCATGTTCTGGCTTTGGAAATTCTCCTGACTCCACTTCTTTTTTAAATTTTGTGAGCGCATCTTTTATTTGAGAAGATAAGTTTACGTATTGCTTAACAAACTTTGGGACAAACTTTTCAAATAATCCTAAGATGTCATGATACACCAAGACCTGACCATCACAATCTTTTCCCGCACCTATTCCTATAGTAGGAATGCCAACCTGTTTTGTTATAATACGGGCCAGCACATCCGGGATACATTCCATAACTATCATAAACGCGCCTGCTTTTTCCAAATCTTTTGCAGACTTAATAAGATACTTTGCGGCCTCTACATCTTTTCCCTGAACTTTGTATCCACTCAGCATCGTTGCCCTTTGAGGAGTAAGACCTATATGAGCACATACAGGAATCCCCATATCCACAATAGCTTTTACAATATGTGCGACCTCACTTCCTCCTTCTAACTTTACTGCATCACAGCCTCCTTCCTTAATAAAACGTCCTGCATTTTCTATGGCCTTTTCTACACTTATCTGATAGGACATAAAAGGCATATCTCCAATAATAAAACTTCTCTTTACTGCTCTGGATACTGCTTTACAGTGGTGAATCATCTCTTCCATGGTAACAGGAATAGTGGATTCATAACCCAGCACTACCATACCTAAGGAATCTCCTACCAGTACGGTATCTATTCCCACTTCATCCAGCATTCGTGCAGAAGGATAATCATATGCAGTGACCATAGTAATCTTTTCACCTTTTTTCTTCTTTTCTATAAGGTAAGATATAGTTATTTTTTCGGTTTGAGGCATGTGTTTCCTCCTATTTTCTTTATTATCCAAATTATATTAGCCTTTTCTTAAAGTCAATTCTAACACTAAATACTGTGTTATAGCTATTGCATAATAGCGGATAACTATAGTATTCCGCAAAATATCAAGTTTTGCGTAATACTAAAATTTCTCTGTAATCTTATTCTCAACCAAGAAGTTCTATCATCTTTCTGGACCTATACGGAGAATAAAAAACTATTGCCATAAACTACAGAAAAGATGTAGTTATATCAGGGGGGATTTAGGAAACCATGTTTTTAGCTATATTAAAACTTGTAGAAAAGCGTATAAAAGAGGCTGAAGAGCAGGGTGCTTTTGATAATCTCCCTGGCAAACATAAGCCTCTCAAATTGGAAGATTACAGCAATGTGCCAGAAGATTTAAGACTTGCTTATAAGATCTTAAAGAATGCTGGATATCTTCCTCCAGAATTGCAGTTAAAAAAGGAGATAAATAGGATGGAAGACCTTTTAGAGCATATCTCAGATGAAAAAGAGGCATATAAACTCGTAAAAGAGATAAATCTCAAGATATTGAAGCTCAATATGATGGGTAAAAGGTCCCCTCTTCTTGAAGAGCATCAGATTTACTACAAAAAGATCTTGCAGAAAATAAAGGAAAGGAGAGAAAAGAGAAAATGATAGACAGATACACAAGAGAGGAGATGGAAAGGATATGGACATTGGAGAATAGGTTCAGAAAATGGCTTGATGTAGAAATAGCTGTCTGTGAGGCTATGGCTGAGGAAGGGATTATTCCTATGGATGCAGTAGAGAGGATCAAGGAAAAGGCAGATTTTTCTGTGCAAAGGATTTTGGAAATAGAAAAAGAGACAAGACACGATGTAATTGCCTTTATAAATAATGTATCTGAGTATATTGGTCCGGATTCCAGATTCTTTCACATGGGACTTACCTCATCTGACATATTGGATACAAGTTTTGCCCTGCTTCTTAGAGATGCCTCCTATCTTATAATAGATGGTATGAAAGAGCTTATGGAAGTGATAAAAGATAAGGCTTTTGAATATAAACATACCCCTATGATAGGAAGATCTCATGGTGTACATGCAGAACCTATAACTTTTGGGCTAAAGCTGGCACTTTGGTATTCAGAGATGGATAGAAACTTAAAAAGACTTGAGGAAGCTCTGAATGTAATAAGCTATGGAAAGATCTCCGGTGCAGTAGGCACTTATGCAAATGTTCCTCCTCAGGTGGAAGAAAGGGTAATGAAAAAACTGGGTCTAAAAAGGCCTAAGATTTCTACCCAGATTATTCAAAGAGACAGACATGCCCATTATTTCGCTACTCTTGCAATAGTAGCAGGAAGTATGGAAAAGATAGCTGTTGAGATAAGGCATCTCCAGAGAACAGAAGTTCTGGAAGTGGAAGAACCTTTTGCAAAAGGTCAGAAGGGATCTTCTGCTATGCCACACAAAAAGAATCCAATTCTGTGCGAAAATATCTCAGGCCTTGCTCGTATTGTAAGAGCAAATGCTATTTCAGCAATGGAAAATATGGCACTTTGGCATGAAAGAGATATAAGCCATTCTTCTGTAGAAAGAGTTATAGGGCCTGACAGTACTATACTAGTAGATTTTATGATTCATAGACTAAAGGGTATTATAGCGGGAATTGTGGTTCATCCAGAGAATATGAGAAAAAATCTTAATCTCACAAAAGGGCTTATATTTTCTCAACAGGTAATGCTTATGCTCATGAAAAAGGGATTGGAGAGACAAAAGGCTTATAATATGGTTCAAAGAAATGCCTTAAAGGTATGGAATGAAGGTATTGATTTTAAATCAACTCTTCTTCAAGACAAGGAGATATTGGAGTATCTGGATCCAGAGGAGATAGAAATGGTTTTTGATCTGAAGTATCATTTGAGATATGTGGATCATATTTTTGAGAGGGTGTTTTCATAGAAATTGACCCTCCCTCGACTTTAGTCGAGGGATTCCCGCTTCAATGAAGGATGACTCGTAGACCTGCCCAAAGGCAGTTCCGCCGATCTTTGGCTCCGGAGGCTGATACACAACTTTTGCCCATGTCCAAAATCC
>JAMOPX010000179.1 GCA_027064285.1 Desulfobacterales bacterium
ACAACAAAATTTAAGATAAACACAATAGGGTTTAGCTGTGGTGAGTAAGGTGGAAGATAAACCCTCTTGAATACATCTGGAAAAGTATAAAAAGAGTGCTTTCTTTAGTTTTTGTGAGAAACTCGGATGAAATGAAAAAGGTTATATCAGAAGCATGGAATAACTTATATAAAAAAATAAGTTTTGCCAAAAGCTGGATAGAAAAATTTTTAAAAGGTACTAAGTATTATATGGAATTATGCGGATAACTATAAGTGCAGATAAATATATAAGGAGTCATTTTCATGAAAACATCTACTCTGCTTACTGATCTGTATCAACTAACCATGCTTCAAGGCTATTTTGATCATGATATGTATGAGACAGCAGTATTTGAGTTTTTTGTAAGGGATCTTGATAAAAGAAATTTCCTGCTGTCAGTTGGACTTGAACAGGTGCTTTATTTTTTACAAGATCTTCGCTTTTCTTCAGAAGATATAGACTGGCTACGAAAAACAGCTCTTTTTAAGGATGAATTCTTGGACTATCTCAGACAGTTCAGGTTTAGCGGTGATGTTTATGCAATGCCTGAAGGCACGGTATTCTTTAAAAATGAACCTGTAATTCAGATATGTGCACCTATTCCGGAGGCACAGCTTGTAGAAACAAGGTTAATCAATATACTTCACTATCAGATACTTGTTGCTTCAAAGGCAGTAAGAATGCGATTTGCAGCTCCGGGAAAGCAATTTGTAGACTTTGGCCTGAGAAGGGCACACGCAGCTGAAGCCGGTCTTTTTGCTGCAAGGGCAAGCTATATAGCAGGCTTTGCAGGAACATCCACGGTGCTTGCTGGGAAAATTTATGGGATCCCAATATTTGGCACAATGGCCCACTCTTTTGTGCAGGCCCACGAAAAAGAAGAAGAGGCATTTATTCACTTTGCAGAATCTATGCCCCAGAATGTTGTTCTGTTGATAGATACCTATGATCCCATAAAGGCTGTGCATAAGATAATAAAGATGGCCCCTTCCCTTCAGAAAAGAGGAATAAAAATAAGGGGAATAAGAATAGATAGCGGAGATCTTGTAGCGCTCTCAAAAGATATAAGAAAGTTGCTGGATGAAAATGGCTTGGGCAATGTAAGAATCATAACCAGTGGCAACTTAGATGAATATGTCATAAAAAAGCTGTATAGCTCAAATGCGCCCATAGACAGCTTTGGCGTAGGCACAAAGATGGTCACTTCTAATGACATGCCTTACCTTAACTGTGCCTACAAGCTAATAGAATACAAGGGAAAACCTAGGAAAAAGCGCTCACAAGGAAAAGAAACATGGCCTGGACAAAAACAGGTTTATAGGTTCTACAAAGAGGATAAAATGTCGTATGATATGATGAGCTTAAAGGATGAGCCTGTTGCTCAAGGAAAACCTCTTTTAAAAAGATATATGAGCAAAGGCCAAATAATTGAAAAGCTTCCGTCAATACATGAAATAAGAGATTATGTATCTGCTCAATTAGATGAACTGCCTAACTTCTTGAAAGACTTAGAAAAGACCGAGGAGTATCCAGTCCTTATATCAGAAGGACTTAAGAAATGCTCAGAAGAGCTAAACAGGTGGATAGATGAAGCTGAGTGATTTTATTCAAGACATAAAAAAATCTCCTGATTTAAAAGACCATATTATCTATCACAAATACATCCCTGAGAAAAAAGCAAGATTTTCTGAGCTTGAACTTGGCGGCAGATTTCAGGTCTCCTTAGAAAAACTTGGAATCAAAAAACTCTTTTCCCATCAGGCAGAAGCTATCTCTGCAATAAGAAAAGGAAAGGATGTAGTGGTGTGTACAGGCACCTCAAGTGGAAAAAGTCTTATTTACAATGTATCTGTAATTGAAAGGATAATAAAAGATCCCCAATCAACAGCACTTTATATATTTCCTTTAAAGGCACTTGCACAGGATCAGTTAATCTCTTTTAATCAGCTTAGTTCAAATATCTCAAAACACATAAAAGCAGATATATATGACGGAGACACAGATCCAGATAAGAGAAAGGAGATAAAGACAGGTAAATATAATGTGATCTTTACTAATCCAGATATGCTTCATTTTGGTATTCTACCTTATCATGGAGCCTGGAAAAAGTTTTTTGAAAAACTCTGCTTTGTAGTAATAGATGAGATACACACTTACAGAGGTATATTTGGATCTCACCTTGTTCAGATAATAAGAAGGCTGAGAAGGATATGCAATCACTATGGATCAGATCCTCAGTTCATCCTTTTGTCTGCCACAATTCACAATCCAAAAGAATTTGCTTCAAAACTTATTCAGAAACCTGTTCATCTTATACAAGATGACGGCTCACCTTCAGCAGGAAAGCATTTTTTGCTCATTGACCCGGACATAAGCGCAAATTTTTTAGCATCCCAGCTCTTTATAAAAAGCATAAGATCTGGCTTCAGAACCATTGTGTTTACCCAATCAAGGCGCATTACAGAGCTCATACACATATGGTCGAGTCAGATTGCTCCTGAACTGAGACATAAAATAAGCTCTTACAGGGCTGGATTCTTAGCAGAAGAAAGAAGAGAAATAGAAAAAAGGCTTGTTTCAGGGGAACTGTTTGGTGTTATCTCCACAAGTGCTCTTGAAATGGGAATAGATGTGGGAGAACTGGATGTATGCATATTAGTGGGCTATCCGGGCACCATAATAAATACCTGGCAGAGAAGCGGAAGAGTAGGAAGGGCTGGGAGAGAATCCTTGGTGATACTTATCAGTGGAAAAGATGCCTTGGATCAGTACTTTATGAAATATCCAAAAGAACTTTTTGAAAGGCCTTTTGAGTCCGCCATAATTGATTCGGACAATCCTCATATCTTAGATGCTCATCTTGAATGTGCAGCAGCAGAACTTCCTTTAAAAAAAGAGGATACAAAGTACTGGGGAGATGAACTGGAAGATGCTCTTATAAGATGTGAGTTAAAAGGAAGACTTGCAAAAGATATAGATGGAAATTTGTGGGTTTCTAAAAGAAGAAATCCACACATCTTTGTCAACATAAGGTCCACAGGAAAAGGGTTCACCATATTTGACAGGATTACAGGTCATGCCATAGGCACAATAGACAGTGTAAGGGCTTTGAAAGAATGCCATCCCGGAGCAATATATCTACATAGGGCACTTCAGTATGAAATTCAGTATATAGACATATCAAAAAAAAATATAATTGCCATTGAGACAAATGCTCAGTACTTTACAAGGCCTTTAATAGAAAAAGAAACAGAGATCATAGAAGTGGATCAGACAAAAAAGATTAACAACTTTGTGGTCAGAAAAGGCAAGCTAAAGGTAACAGAAAGGGTAATAGGATATGAAAAGAGAAAGATACAGGGACAGGAGCTTTTGGGAGTATATCCGCTGGATCTTCCACCAAACATATTTGAGACAAAGGGTGTATGGATAGAGATTTCAGGGAAGATAAAGGAAAACATAGAAAAACAAAAGCTTCACTTCATGGGTGGAATTCATGCTATTGAACATGCCATGATAGGGATGCTGCCTTTTTTTGCCCTCTGCGACAGAAACGATGTGGGTGGAATCTCTTATCCTTATCATCCTCAGATAGGAAAGAGCGCAGTTTTTATATATGACGGCTATCCCGGAGGAGTAGGAATATGTGCTCATGGTTTTAATATAGTAAAAGATTGGCTTACAAAGACACTGAATCTTATAAAAGGATGTGAATGCGAAAATGGATGTCCTTCCTGCATTCACTCTCCAAAGTGTGGTTCAGGGAATAAGCCCTTAGATAAAACCGCTTCTATTCAGATACTTCAGATGCTGTTGGAATCCGGCGGAAAAGAAGAAAAAATACAAAACAACTTGTTAACACTTACGGGCATCAACAAAAGGCACGATTTAGATAAGAACTATAGAATTGTAGTATTTGACTTAGAAACACAAAAAGGAGCAGATGAAGTAGGAGGTTGGAAAAATGCCCATCTTATGAGAGTATCTGTTGCTGTTGCCTATGACAGTCTTTTGGATAGATTTTTTGTATTTATGGAAAATGAATTGGCAGATCTTATAAAGCTGTTTAAAATGGCAGATCTTGTTGTTGGTTTTAACATAAAAAGGTTTGACTATAAGGTGCTTAGTGCTTACACAGACATAAATATTCTTACCAAACTTCCCTCCTTTGATATCTTAGAGGATATTCACAAAAGGCTTGGATTTAGGCTAAGTTTGAACCACTTAGCCGTAAATACATTAAATACAGAGAAAGCAGGAAATGGCCTTATGGCATTAAAATGGTTTAGAGAAGGAAACATAGAGAAGCTTGTAAGATACTGCAAACAGGATGTCCTTGTAACAAAGGAGCTTTTCTATCATGGATTAAAAAAGGGATATCTTGTATACAAGAGAAATAACAGAAGGTTTAGGTTATTATTAGATTGGAATATAGAGGAGATGACAAGGCATGAAGGCATTTGAGTGTAAGATGTGTGGAGAATGCTGTTGGGGAAGGGGAATATCTGTTAGCGAAAAGGAGATAAAAAGAATGGCTGAATTTCTTGGTATAGAAGAAGAGCTCTTTAAGACACAATACTGCGTCATAAATAAAAATGGATATGAGCTTAAAACAAAAGAATCTGGTTATTGTATATTCTTAAAAAAAAGTAAAAAAGGCAGAATCTGTGCAGTTCATCCAGTTAAGCCAGATCTGTGTAAAAAATGGCCTTTTTTTAAAAGCATAGTCTCAGATGAAGAGGAATGGAGAAATGCAATGGATGCCTGCCCAGGAATAAACCTAAACTGCTCTTTTGAAGACTTTGTAAAACAGGCAAAAGATGAGCATCCTGAGCTTTATAGTTAACTTTATTTATCCTCCCAGATGTGCTGTATGCAATACATTTTTGGATCAAAGAGGTTTGATATGTAAAGAGTGCCTTGCTAAACTAAGAGAGCTTAAACCACCTTTTTGTAAAATATGCTCTGTTCCTTTTTATGGTGAAAAAGAAGACATTCATATATGTGAAAATTGTCTCAGGAAAAGACCGCAGTTTACAAGCCTCTCATCTCCTTATATATATGAAGGAACAGCTTCTATTGCAGTAAGGCTATTTAAGTTTCAGAAAAAAGCAACTACAGGAAAATTATTAGGGACTCTTTTAAAAGAATATTCTCTTAGCTGGTGGAAAAAGATAAAACAAAAAAAAGATAAATATGTTATTGTGCCTGTTCCTTTAACACCAAAAAGGCTTAGACAGAGAGGATTTAACCAGAGTCTTGTTTTGTCAAGGTATGTTTCTAAATCCCTCAAACTCCCTGTAGATTACCTAAGTCTTAGAAGAACAAAAGAGACACTTCCTCAGAGCCTTTTAAGCCCAGAGGAAAGAAAAAAGAATGTAAGAGATGCATTTCAGGTAAAAGGAGATAATCTGAAAAAAAAGAGAATAATATTGATAGATGATGTCGCAACAACAGGAAATACTCTAAATGAATGTGCAAAAGTGCTGAAAAAAGCAGGAGCAATAGAAGTAAGATGTTTAGTATTTGCCAGGGCAGTATGAGATATGAAGAGACAAGTAAAGCAATTTAAGAAAAAAAGAGATCAGCTTATTTCTTTATTTTTAAAGGGAAAAGCAGACAATTTTGTAGAAGCTTATTCTAACTTAATAGATGAATATTTCAGAAATACCTTTGAAGCAAAACATACTGAAATAAAAACCAAAAACCCATACGCTATAGTTTCCGTAGGTGGATATGGAAGACAAGAGATGTGCATAGGTTCAGATATAGATCTGGTGTTCCTTTTTAAGGATAAGATAGATGAAAAGATAGAGCAGATAATAGAGCATATTATATATCCTTTGTGGGATTTGAAATTAGATGTTGCTTATTCAACTCATACTATAAAAGATTATCTGGATCTGATCAAAGAAAACTATATGGAATTTACATCTGCCTTAAATGCCAGATTCATATGCGGTCAATCATCCATCTATTTTGAATTTATGCATGAGATAAGAGATAGCCTTATAGCTAAGTCAAAGCAAAAGATAATAAACATGCTTATAAAACAGGGAGAAGAAAGACACAAAAAATATGGAGATTCATCATATTTATTAGAGCCTCATCTAAAAGAAGGCAGAGGTGGTTTAAGAGATTATCACACAATGCTATGGATAGCAAAATTGGATTATCTGATCAACTCTGCAAAGGATCTGGAGATATATGGCTATATACCACATAAAGGGTATGATATTTTATCAAAGATTTTAAGCTTTCTCTGGAAAGTAAGAAACTGCCTTCATTATATATGCCAAAGAAAAAATGATAGGCTTTATCTTGGATATCAAAGAAGAGTTGCAAGGATCATAGGGATCCGAAGGGAAAATGGAAAAAGGGTTGCAGAGGTATTTTTGAATGAGCTTCATAGCCATATGGATATGCTCAAGGACATGTATGTAAGCTTTCTTATAGAACATGCTTATAGAGGAAGATATAAAAGATCAGAAGTGAAACAGCCCCATATAGAAGGCATAGAAATAAGAAATGGACTGCTTTACTTCAGGTCCCCGGAAGACATATTAAAAGAGCCAGCGCTTTTAATAAAGATATTTGAAGAAAGCCAGAGGATCGGAATTCCATTAAGTGCAGAAGCAAAAGCCATTGTAAAAGATTTTCTATTCTTAGTGGACGAGAATTTTAGACGCTCTCCAACTATCTTAAAGTCCTTTGAAAAGATCCTTATCTCGCCTGTAAAGGAATTTGATGTAATAGAAGACATGCTATACTCTGGTTTCTTAGAAAAATTCATTCCTCCATTTAAAGGCATAATAAACCGCATACAATATGACGAATATCACATATATCCTGTAGACAAACATAGCATATGCACTGTACAGAAGATAAAGGAGTTTGAAAAAAGTCAGGACCCTATTTATGCAAAGATATACAGAGAGATAAAGAATAAAAACGCACTTCTATGGGCTGGGCTCCTACATGATATCGGGAAGCAGTATCCAAAGGCAGAACACTCCAGAAAAGGGGCACTGATTGCCCAAAAATTGCTCAAAGAGTTGGGATATGAAGAGAGATTCATAGAAGAGGTAAAGTTCCTTATAGAAAATCATCTGTTCTTGGTAAAAATAGCCACTAGAAGAGACATAAATGATGAGGAAACAGCTCTTTATTGTGCAAAAAAGATAGAGGATCCTGAAAGGCTTAAAAAGCTCTATCTGCTATCTGTTGCTGATTCCATGGCTACTGGACCTGCTATATGGAATGACTGGACAGAAACATTGCTCAGGAATCTATTCTTAAGAGTATTAAACATAATGGAAAAAGGAGAAATCGCTTCAAAGACATCATTGAAAATTGTAGAGCAAAAAAGAGAGTGGCTCAGCTCTCAGCTGAAAGAAGAACAGAAGGAACTGATTCCCTTTATGTCTCCCAGATATCTACTTTATGTGCCAAAGGAGGAGATAAAAAGACATGTAGAATTGTACAGCAGGTTAAACAACAAAACACTTGTATGGAAGATAGAAAAAAATAGCGAACCAGACATAAGGATCGTAACCATATGTGCACTTGACCAACCTGGCCTTTTTTCAAAAATCGCAGGGGTCTTAACATTGAATCAGATAGACATACTGGAAGCACAGGTTTACACTTGGCGGAATAACATTGCTATGGACATAATAAAGGTGAGACCTCCTTTGGATAGAGTTTTAGAAGAAGAAAGGTGGGATAAAGTAGCAAAAGAGCTGAAAGATGTCTTAGAGGGAAAACTTAACATAGAAGAGGCTATAGAGAAAAAATCTGTTTTTTACAAACCCAGAATAAGAGCCTTTTCTAAAAAAGCCAAAAAGGTGGTTATAGACAATGAAAGCTCCAGTTTTTTTACCATAATAGAGGTTCATGCCTTTGACTTTATGGGCCTTCTGTATAGGATTACAAATGCCATATTCAAATGCGGTCTAAATATATGGGTAGCAAAGGTAGCGACAAAAGTAGATCAGGTAGTAGATATATTTTATGTGAGAGACTTTGACGGACAAAAGGTGAATGAGCCAGACTACTTGGAAAAGATAAAAAAAGAGATAAAAAAAGCTATTCAGGAGGAAAGATATGAGAAAAGTAGAAGCTATTATAAAGCCATTTAAACTGGATGAGGTAAAGGAGGCGCTGAATGAAATAGGTATTCATGGAATGACCATAACAGAGGTAAAAGGTTATGGAAGGCAGAAAGGACATAAGGAGATATATAGAGGAGCAGAATATGTAGTGGACTTTATCCCAAAGGTGAAGATAGAGGTTGTGGTGGAAACAGAGCTGGTAGAAAAGGTGGTAAATACTATACAAAAGGCTGCATATACAGGAAAAATAGGGGATGGAAAGATATTTGTTCTACCTATAGAACAGGTAATACGCATAAGAACAGGTGAAAGGGGGAAAGATGCATTATTATAAAACTCGCAGGAGGTTAAAAACAGTTAACAAAAAGTGTATATTAGCATACAATAATATTCATATAGAAACAGGTGCTTTTAAGTGCATAAAAGCTTTTAGAGGAGGAAGTAAGAAGAATTGATTACAGTCCAATG
>JAMOPX010000180.1 GCA_027064285.1 Desulfobacterales bacterium
ATAGAGACAAGGCTTTTGGTGGCAGAAAAAGAAAAGGCTCTACAAAAAGAGTGATCCATGAAAGAGCTAAGTAAAGTTCCTATCATAAGGCCTGTACAAAAGGAAGACTATGTTCAAATCGCAGAGATAGATAAAAAAACCACAGGAAGAGCTAGATTAGAATATTGGAAACTGAAAGCAGAGATTGCTGATAAAGAGCCGTTTATAGCCCTTGTGGCAGAAGTAGAAGGGAAGATAGTAGGGTTTATTCTTGGATATGTAGGAGGGTGGGAATATACTGCTCCCCAGAATATAGGATGGATAAACACTATTGTGGTGAGCCCTGAATATCAGAGAAAAGGCATTGGCCAGATGTTATTTAATGAAATGGCAGAATACATGAAAAAAGAAGGCATAAAAAGTATTTATGCATTTATATATTGGAGGGATTTTGATCTGCTTAAATTTTTTAACTCCATAGGTTTTGAAAAGGGAGATATGATAAATCTGAAGCTGGATATTGCTTAAGTACTTGTTTTAACTTTTCTAAGAATACATCTGGTTTTATTTCTCCTTCCAGCATAAATGTTCTATTTTGGGTTATAAAAACAAAAGTAGGTAGCCCTTTTATATCAAATTTTTTTAGTAATCTTTTTTGTTCAGGTAACTGTTTTGTCAGATCCACTTTAATCAAAGTAAACCTTTTACACATGCTTATTATCTTAGGATCCTGAAAAAGGATCTTTTCCATATGTTTACATGAGAGGCACCATTCAGCATAAAAATCTATAAGAATAGGTTTTTTATTAAGCCTTGCTTTCTCTATAATAGATTCTCTATAAGGAAGCCAGCTAAGTTTTTGCTCATGATAGTCATGATAGGAGATGATCGGGTAAAAGGATAGTAGGATTAAAAAAGCGCCAAATGCCTTTTTAAAATAGCTGATCTGTGCATTTTTAAACATAAATCCCAAATCTATCCCAGATGCAAATAATACAATTGATAAAAACCACCTTTCTAATCTTTGTCCTAAGATAGGTCTAAGCATATAAACAGCCATAAAAACCAATATCCATGCAAAAATCCTTTTTACCCAAAGCATCCACTCTCCAGAGGAAGGCAATCTATTTATCATACCAGAGAAGGTGGCAAGAATACCTATGGGCAATCCCATCCCAAGGCTAAGGGCGAGGAAGTAGAAAAATCCAGTAACAGGGTCTGCTTGTTTGGCAATATAAAGCATAAGTCCTACTATAAAAGGACCAGCACATGGGGCTGCAAATATTCCAAAAAAAAGGCCTATAAAGAAAGATCCTCTGTATCCTGAGAATTCTTTGCTTAAGATCCGTGTTAACTTGGATGGTATCCTGGGTTCCCAGTAGCCAAAAAGGCTTAATGCGAGTATAAACAGGAGAATCGATATACATACAATCACATATGGTTTCTGAAGAATTGAGCCGAGCATACTGCCTGTAAATGTAGCCAAAAGAGCTAATAATGAATTAGTTAAAGCAATCCCCATCACATAGGCAAAGGCATGGATATAGGATTTTCCTTTTATTTGATCAGATCTTGCACCAAAATAGGAAACAGTTATGGGAATAAGAGGATAAACGCAGGG
>JAMOPX010000181.1 GCA_027064285.1 Desulfobacterales bacterium
CTCTTTTCCCTTACCTTTGACCTTAAGCTTGTATCTGTATCTTCTCAATTGCATTTTATTATTGATTATATTATTATCCTATCTACTATTCAAGAATATATAAGCCTGTTTAAAAAATTTTTCGAACATGCTGCTTATAATAATGAATGATACGCCATTCATCCCATAGCTGAAGCTTATGGGCTTTCTGACGTGGATTTCTATAAACGAAATCATTATATAGTTATTAATTGAATGGAAATTAAAAGATGGCAAAGATTGTTATAGAGGGAGGGATTCCTCTCAAAGGTTCGGTTAAAATTAGTGGGGCAAAAAATTCAGCACTTCCTTTGATGTCTGCATCTTTACTCACTGCTGGCAAATGCATTCTTTATAATGTGCCAAAGCTTAAAGATGTGGATACTATGAAAGATATCATGAGGGAGATGGGCGTTCAGTTTATAGAAGAAGATAATCTTCTTATAGATTCTACTTATCTTAGGTTTAAAGAAGCTCCGTATGAGCTGGTAAGACAAATGAGAGCCTCTATCCTCCTTTTAGGCCCTCTTTTAGCACGTCATGGAAGAGCAAGAATAGCACTGCCCGGAGGTTGTGCTATTGGAGCAAGGCCTGTAAATCTTCATTTAAGTGCCCTTTCTGCTATGGGTGCTGAAATAAACTTAGACAAAGGTTATATAGATGCGAAGGCAAATAGACTTAAGGGGGCAGACATATTCTTTGATATCCCCACTGTAACTGGTACTGAAAATGTGATGATGGCAGCAACATTGGCTGAAGGTAAGACTATGATCAGGAATGCTGCAAAAGAGCCTGAGATAGTAGATTTGGCTAATATGTTGCGTAGTATGGGCGCATATATAAGAGGAGATGGCACAGATACCATAGTAATAGATGGGGTAAAAGAACTTTACCCTGCTGAACATCGTATTATTCCTGACAGAATAGAAGCTGGAACATTTATGATAGCCTCTGCCATGACAAGAGGAGAGGTTGAGATAAAAGATTGTAGGCCAGAGCATTTAGGTGCATTAATAGAAAAGCTTGAAAAAACAGGAGCAGAAATAATGATTGGAGATGAAAATATATTTGTAAAAGGTCCTGATAGGATCAGGAGTGTGGACATAAAAACCATGCCTTTTCCAGGTTTTCCCACAGATCTACAGGCTCAATTTATGTCAATGATGTGTATTGCTGATGGATGCAGTGTTATTAAGGAAACTATTTTTGAAAACAGATTCATCCATGTGGGTGAACTTCGTAGAATGGGAGCAGATATAGAAGTGAATGGATCTCAAGCCACTGTTAAAGGGAGAAAACGGCTTCTTGCAGCTCCAGTAGTTGCTACTGATCTGAGAGCAAGTGCCTCACTCATTTTAGCTGGTTTAGTGGCTGAACAAGGAAGAACAGAAGTATATGAAATCCATCATTTGGATAGAGGATATGAATCATTAGAAAAGAAATTTGCCTCACTTGGCGCAAAAATATGGCGTGAGTCTTAGGTATCCTGTGTTTTTTTCTTCAGAAGTCTCTTTAAGAGAAATAGATATACATTTTAGCAGGTTCATGCAGGAGCTTTCAAAAAGCTCCAAAGAAGAGGTATATATTGCTTCCCTACTTGCAAGTATGGTTACAGGATATGGGCATGTGTGTTTAGATCTTTGTTCAGTAGCTGGAAAAGAAAGCACTTTAATTATAAAAGGGAACAATACTTTTGAGACTATAAGATGCCCGAACTTAGACATCTGGATAGATAAGCTTTTAAACAGTAATGTCGTGGGTAGACCAGGCGATTATAAGCCTTTAATCTTAGATAGCAAAAACAGACTATATCTTTATAGATACTGGAAATATGAAGATTTATTGATTCAGGAATTAAAAAAAAAGATTTCCAGAACAAGAAAGCTTGGTAATTTAGATATTTTAAGAAGAACATTTTTTTCTCTTTTTCCCATTAAAGATCCTTCAGATTCTCAAATGTTCTCTTCTCTTATTCCACTTATCTCTTCTTTCTGTGTTATCTCTGGAGGACCTGGAACAGGGAAGACAAGTATTGTAGCCAAAATTTTGGCTTTATTAATAGCTCTTTCTAATAAAAAAAACAAAATTCTGCTTTCTGCACCTACAGGAAAAGCAAGTGCAAGATTAAAGCAGGCAATAACTAAGACAAAATATAAGCTAAATATAGATCAGAGTATAAAGGATATGATTCCTTCAGAAGCTTCTACAATACATAGAATGCTTGGCTATATGCCAAAGGGATTTAAATTCAGATATAATAAAGAAAATAAACTTTCAGCAGATGTAGTGGTAGTAGATGAAGCCTCAATGGTAGATTTGCCACTTATGTCAAAGTTAATCTCTGCTATTCCAGAAGATGCAGTATTTATTTTGCTTGGAGATAAAGATCAGCTTTCATCAGTAGAACCAGGCTCTGTGTTAGGAGATATATGTGGAGAAATAACCGGCGTTTCTCCTTTAATAAAAGAGTTTTGTTTATCAATGATTAACGGGAAATCAAATTTCTTTCCTCCCCGAAGGCTAAGTATAAGAGATTGTATCGTAGAACTTACTAAAAATTACCGTTTTTCTGAAAAAAGCGGAATCTACCAGCTGAGTAAAGCAGTAAATAAGGGCAACAAAGATGAGGTAAGACAAATTTTAGAAGGCAGTAGATACCCAGATGTCTCTTTTAAAAAGATTGTAAGATCTGATCAGCTAAAAAAGTCTTTAGAAGAAGTGGTTCTTAGTGAATATACTAAGTATTTAAAACTAAAAGATCCATATGAGGCAATAAAGGCTTTTGACTCATTTAGAATACTGAGTGTTCTTAGGTGGGGAGATTATGGAGTAAGAAGAATTAATAGGTTAGTAGAACAAATTCTTCAAGAATACTCTTTTATAAATATAAACGGACCTTGGTATGCAGGTCGTCCCATACTTATTGTAGAGAATGACTATGAATTAGGTTTATTTAATGGAGATGTAGGAATACTTATGCCAGATCCTGATTCAAACAATGAAATAAGAGCTTTTTTTGTAGATCCGGATGGAAATATAAGAAAATTTTTACCTATAAGGCTTCCTGAACATGAGACTGTATTTGCAATGACCGTGCATAAAAGTCAAGGATCTGAATTTGATCATGTGCTTTTTATTCTTCCAGATACCTATTTCCCTCTAATTACCCGAGAGCTTATATATACTGCTGTTACAAGGGCGAGAAATCTTGTAGAAATATGGGGAAGATTAGAAATAATAGAAAAAGGGATTTCTCAGCGTATTATGAGATCTTCGGGGCTAAGAGATGCTTTGTGGAATATATGATTTATATATGCCGCAAAATATCTGCTGTGAAGTTGTTTTTGTCTAATAGAGGGCTTAGTTCTGATTACAGATGAGCCTCCAACACACTTGACTCTTGAATCTGTTTCTGATAACAAATTCATAATTATCTCCATAATTGCAGATAACTGTAAGTGTAATAAAAAGTTATTTTCTTTTCATATTTATTTATAGTATTCTCTTAAATATCAGATTTTACGGAATACTATAATTCTAAATCTAAGGCAGTAAATACTATGAATAAAAAGATAGAATTAAAAGAAATTAGTGTTTACTCAAGATATGAAAAATATATTTTATATCCTTTGATTATAATTCTTTTAATCTTTTCTGGAACTTATGGATACATAAAATATGTTAATAAAAAAGCTGAAAAAAAATATAATACAGCACTTAAACTTTTTTCAGAAAATTTTCCGCATGCCCTTAATGATAAAAAAGCAAAAAGAGCTTTAAATATATTTGAAGAGGTAATAAAGAAATATCCACTCTCCCGTTTTTCTGTTCTCTCTATGCCTGTGGCAGGTTATATTTGTTTTATAAAAGGAGATTATAAAAATTCAGAACACTACTATAATATGTTTAGAAAAAAGATTTCAAAATTAGAATATAGATTTCTTTCTGCTCTGGCACTTTCTTCATGTTATGAATCTGAAAATAATTTGAATAATGCCATAAAAATACTTCAGAAGATATCTGAGCAACATCCTGAAAACCCTTTTAGAGAATTTGCTCTTTTAAATCTTGCAAGACTTTATAGAATGGAGGGTAAATCTGCACAAGCAAAAAAAATAATAAAGAAGTTTTTAGAAGAATACCCTCAATCTCCTTTCTTCTATATGGCAAAATCACATTTTTTATCATATAATAAAACAAATTAATTAAAATAATTCAAAGGGGTGAAAAGATGTATGCAATAATACAGACAGGTGGAAAACAATACAAAGTAAGTCCTGGTGATGAGATAAAAGTAGAAAAAATTAATGAAGATCCAGGAACGGAAATCACTCTTGATAAAATCCTTGCAATTTCAACAGATGAGGGTTTGGAAGTAGGAAGGCCCTATTTGGAGAACAAAAAAGTTAAGGCCAAAGTTATGAGACATGGAAAAAACAAAAAGATTATTGTGTTTAAGTTTAAAAGAAGAAAAAATTATAAAAGAAAAAAAGGACATAGACAGCTTTATTCAATTATTAAGATAGAAGAGATTGAAAAAGAGTAACAAAGGAGGAAAAGGACATGGCACATAAAAAGGCGGGTGGCAGTTCGAGAAATGGAAGAGATAGTGCAGGGAAAAGATTAGGAGTAAAAAGATTTGCTGGACAGTTTGTAAAAGCAGGAAATATTATTGTTAGACAAAGAGGCACAAAGATACATCCAGGTGCTAATGTTGGCTTAGGTAAGGACTATACAATCTTTGCAAAGATAGATGGCATGGTAAGATTTGAAAATTTTGGTAGAAACAAAAAAAGGGTTAGTGTTTATCCTGTGCAATGAATGTAGAATTTTTGGATGAGGTAGTAATCAAAGTAAAGTCAGGAGATGGAGGAAATGGGTGTATAAGTTTCCGAAGAGAGAAGTATATTCCTAAGGGTGGTCCTGATGGTGGAGATGGAGGAAAAGGGGGGGATATTATTGTTAAAGCAAATTCTGGTATATATAGCCTTGCTCATTTTGCTTTTAAAAAATTTTTTGAGGCAAAAAGAGGAGCTCATGGTAGAGGAAAGAATTGCAGTGGTAAGGACGGAAAAAGTCTGATCTTAGAGGTTCCTGTTGGAACTGTGATTAAAGATGAGGATACAGGTGAAATAATAGCAGATCTAACTCAAGATGGTCAGCAAATTGTTGTAGCAAAAGGAGGTAAAGGAGGAAGGGGAAATCAACATTTTGCAACAGCAACCTATAGGACTCCAAGAATTGCTGAGCCTGGCAAACCTGGTCAAGAGAGAAGAATAAGACTTATTTTAAAATCTATTGCTGATATTGGATTGATAGGTTTTCCAAATGTTGGAAAATCAACACTTTTGGCAGCAATGAGCAGGGCAAAACCCAAGATAGCTTCATATCCTTTTACTACCTTGCACCCAAACTTAGGTGTGTTATCTTTCGAAGATCGAAATTTTTCCATTATTATGGCTGACATACCAGGATTAATTAAAGGAGCACATGAAGGAAAAGGATTAGGACACAGATTTTTAAGGCATATTGAAAGAACCAATCTTCTTCTTTTTGTATTAGATATAACCTTTGTGCCTAAGACATATTTAGTTGAAGACTTTGAGATAATAAAGGAAGAGATAAGAAAATACAATCCTGCGCTTTTGCAGAAGCCTTTAATAATTGCCATAAACAAAATAGATATCTATGATACTTCTGTCCATAGATCTATTCAGCAGCTTCAGGAATACTTCAATAATAAAGGGCTTGTTTCCTTCCCTATTTCTGCAAAAACTGGGCAGGGTATAAAAGAGTTAAAAGAAGGCATATACAAGTTATGGTCTTTCAAGAAAAGGTCCATTATTACAGAACAGGATATCTCAGCTCAGTAAAAAGAATTGTTATAAAGGTAGGAAGCGGGGTTATAACTGGTGCTTCTGGTTTGAATGTAGAGGTAATGCATAATCTTGCTGCTAATATATGTTGGCTTTGGGAAAGAGGAATAGAGGTCCTACTTGTTTCTTCTGGAGCAATATCAGCAGGAATGAAAAAGCTTGGTTTTTCTAAAAGGCCTTCTTCTCTTTCTGCACAGCAGGCAATAGCAGCTGTTGGACAAAGTGAGCTTATGTTTTCTTATGAAAGGATTTTTTCTCGGTTTGGGAAAAAAGTGGCTCAGGTATTATTAACCAAAGAAGATATAAGTCATAGGCAAAGATATTTGAACGCAAGAAGCACTATATTTACTCTTCTTTCTTGGAAGATTCAGCCTATTATTAATGAAAATGATACAGTTACTGTGGATGAGATAAAGTTTGGGGATAATGATAACCTGAGTGCTTTAGTGGCAAAACTTACAGAATCTGAGCTGTTGATAAATCTAACAAACATAGACGGGCTGTTTGATAAAGATCCAAGGGTTTACAAAGATGCAAGACTAATAAAGGTGGTTGAAAATGTTACAAAAGGGCTTTTAAAAGGCGCTGGTAAAATCCCCGGAGCACTTGGCACAGGAGGAATGCTTAGCAAGGTAAAGGCTGCTCATCAGTTAGCAATAGGAGGGATTCCCACAATAATTGCTAATGGTTTAAAGCAAGATATTATAAAAAAGATTTTTTCTGGTGAAGAAGAGGGAACTCTTTTCATACCTCAAGAATCAGCGCTTTCTTGTAAAAGGCACTGGATAGCTTTTGCAAAGGCTCCAAGAGGAAGTCTGATTATTGACAGAGGCGCAGAAAAGGCCATAATGGAGAATGGGAAGAGTCTTCTTCCTGCTGGGATAAAGGAAGTAAAGGGCAGATTTAACAGAGGAGATTCAGTAATAATCCTGAATGAAGATGGAAAAGAATTGGCAATCGGACTTGTAAATTACAGTTCAGCAGATATAAAAAAGATCCATGGGCTTAAGACATCTGATATAGAAAAGGTGCTCGAGTTTAAATATGCTGATGAAGTAGTTCATAGAGATAATCTGGTTCTCAAAAATCAAATAGAGGAAGGAGATGATCTATGTCTGATTCAAGGATACTAAATATGGTTCAAGAGATAGGAAAAGAGGCAAAAAAGGCATCCAGGATGCTTAGAGGTGCTGGCAGGGCTCAGAAAGATGAGGCTCTAAAGCATATGGCCGATGCTCTTATAAAAAGAAGAGATGAGATATTGAGGGAAAATGAAAAGGATCTCAAAAATGCCCGTGATATTGGGCTTTCCTCTGCTATGATTGATAGACTCACACTTAATGAAGACAGAATTGAGGAGATGGCTAATGGAATCATGGAGGTGGCTTCTCTGCCTGATCCAGTTGGAGAAGTAATAAAGATGTGGAAAAGACCAAATGGGCTTATAGTGGGTAGGATGAGGATTCCTTTGGGAGTAATTGGTTTTATATATGAGTCAAGACCAAATGTAACTGTTGATGCTGCTTCTCTGTGTTTAAAATCTGGAAATGCTGTGATCTTAAAAGGCGGATCAGAGGCGATTAATTCTAATATGGTTCTTGTTCAGATTTTGGCAGATGCCTTAGAAAAGAGTGGATTGCCAAAAACGGCGGTTCAAATGATTCCTACTACAGATAGAGAGGCAGTGAAGGTTCTCATAAGTATGGATGAATATGTAGATGTGATAATCCCTAGAGGGGGTGAAGGTCTTATAAGATTTGTGGCAGAAAATTCTAAGGTACCCGTGTTAAAACATTATAAAGGCGTGTGTCATGTGTATGTAGATGAATATGCGGATTTGGATATGGCACAGGAGATATGTTTTAATGCAAAGGTTCAGAGGCCTGGTGTGTGCAATGCCATGGAGACAATGCTGGTACACAAGAATATAGCATCTGAATTTCTTCCAAAAATGCTTAAAAGATTTCAAGATGCAGGAGTGGAAATAAGAGGTTGTGAAAAAACCCTTGAAATATACCCGGATGCAAAACCAGCCAATGAAGAAGATTGGCCAGCAGAATATTTAGATCTTGTGCTGTCTGTTAAAGTAGTTGAGGATATGAATGAGGCATTGGATCACATAGAGAAATATGGATCAAATCATACAGAAGCTATTGTGACTAATGACTACAATAATGCCCAGAAATTTCTTTCAGAAGTGGATTCTTCTGTAGTGCTGGTTAATGCATCTACAAGGTTTAATGATGGAAATCAGCTTGGTTTAGGAGCTGAGATCGGAATAAATACATCAAAATTGCATGCTTTTGGACCAATGAGCTTGGAGGAGCTAACTACTACTAAATTTATAGTTTACGGAAGCGGGCAGATAAGAAAATAATCAAGGAAACCAAGGATTCGTTGAAAATCGGAATACTTGGCGGAACATTTGATCCTGTACACTTTGGTCATCTTAGAACAGCTGAAGAAATAGGGGAATTTTTTAGATTAAAAAAGGTATATCTGGTTCCTTCTAACAACCCTCCTCATAAAAGAGGACGCACTATAACTCCATTTCAAGATCGATTTTATATGATTAGATATGCTATTGAGGATTCAGACATACTGGATGTTTTGGATATAGAAGGAAA
>JAMOPX010000182.1 GCA_027064285.1 Desulfobacterales bacterium
TTCAAAAAGAGGTATCAATTCTTCCAGATGAAACTGCTGGAAGTCTCCATGACAGACTTGCCCGACTTGGTGCAGATCTTCTTTTGGAAGCGATAGATAAGATCTTGAGTGGTTCAATAAAAGAGGTGCCTCAGGATGAGACAAAAGCAACTTATGCGCCAAAGATAGACAAAAGCCTTTCTAAGATCGACTGGAACAGATCAGCAAAGGACATATCTGCCAAGATAAGGGCCTTGGATCCATGGCCAGGTGCGGTTTCTACTGTTAAAGATAGAGAACTCAAGCTTTTCTCTTCCAGCGTGATAGATTCTTCTTACAAAGGAGTTCCTGGAAGGATTTATTCTGTGGAAAACGAAGGAGTTGTCATAGAAGGAGGAGAAGGTCTTGTATTGGTAAGGGAGGTTCAGGCACCTGGAAGAAAAAGGCTTAAAGCAAAAGAGTTTCTAAAGGGATTCCCTTTAAAAGAAGGAGATAGGTTTTCTTAATCATGGACCAGCAAGGATATGTTTCTTCTGAAAAAAGGATATTTATATTTTTGCTTATACTCAGTTGTGTGGCTTTACTCGGCATTGCTGCTCTTATATGGTGGGTTCCGTATGTAGGGTTGTCAAACATAAACAAGTATCTTCCGTGGATATTTGGTGCAATTCTGGCAGCTGTGGTATTTTACAGTGTTGGCGGAGTTATAACCCTGCTTTTGACAGTAACCAAGAAGAAGAATTTCTTTTTTGATAAAAGACTCAGAGCAGTAGTGATAAAACTTATCTTTCCTTTGCTTGTAGCAGTAGGAAAGCTGGTAGGTATAAGTGCAGATGAAGTAAGAAGATCTTTTATAGCTGTAAACAATGAGCTTGTAATGGCAGAAGCAAAAAAGGTAAGACCAGAGAAGCTTTTGATCCTTCTTCCTCATTGCTTACAAAATCATGAGTGTGGAGTGAGGATTATATGGGATATAAAAAAGTGTAAAAGGTGTGGGAAGTGCAAGATAAAGTATCTTTTAGAGCTTGCTGAACAATACAATGTGCCGATCGCTGTTGCTACTGGTGGGACATTGGCCAGAAAGGTAGTAAAAGAGGTGAGACCAGATGCAATAGTGGCAGTAGCATGTGAAAGGGACCTTAGCAGTGGGATCCAGGATGTATATCCCATTCCTGTATTCGGCATACTCAATAAAAGGCCAAATGGTCCATGTTTTGATACAGATGTGGATCTGGATATGGTAAAAAAAGGAATCGAGCTATTTTTAGCTTAGTGATACCAATACTGGTTTAAAATACCCTTTTAAGAAATTTCCCTATAATTTTATCATCTCAGATCTTAAAAAAGCTTACTTTTTATCCTTATATTTTGGTATTAGAAGAGGGGAATTCGTAGGATTATACGGACCAGACGGTGTTAGGAAAAATACAATTTTAAAATTGATTGCAAAAGTTACCTAAAAAGTTGCACCACTTATTGAAATAGGCGCAGGTTTTCATCCTGATTTGACAGGAAGAGAAAATATCTTTATGAATGGAGCTATCCTGGGCATGTCAATAAAAGAGATCAAATCAAAAATGGAAGATA
>JAMOPX010000183.1 GCA_027064285.1 Desulfobacterales bacterium
CATCAAGGGAGGATGTTTCTCTCCTACAGAAATAAACTTCCAATAACGCGCCCTTGAGTCTTTGCAAGCCCAAGCTTCTAACCCAAGCTTTACCAGTTCAAAACCATTTCTTGGCGTGTAAGGCCTTCCATAAATAAGGATAACTTTTTCTTTTTGTTGCTTATTTTTAAGTGTCAAAAATTGTCTTAAATTGTTGTTCAACCGAGGTTCAAAATAATAGTGCTTCCAAAAACATAAACCCTTTTCCCGAAAGAAATTCATTAATAGAGATGAGTTAAAAACCGCTATTGTGTTTTCTGAGTTTTGGTAAGTGGATTCTGCTAAGATATACCTTGACGACCAGTTATAAAAACCTGGCTCATAATCCTGAATTAGATAAATAAATTTGTGTTTTTTCTTAAAAAGATATTCTTGTTGCTTAATGATTCTTTTTGCTAAATAAGCTGTCCACCAAGCTGTGGCTATAAAGTAGTCGTTTTCTATGACAGGCAATTTTTTATCTAATCTATCTCCAAAGGGAAGTATTTGAAATCGGCTTCCTTCTTCCTTGTTAGTAATTTTAAAGTGTAAGAATTTTCTTGTGATATCTCTATCAGGAACTACAGTATCTGTGATGATTATTCTAAAAGCTGTATTCTGATCTTGTTTAAGCTCCTCCATTATGGATTTAAAAAAACTTAAAGCTGTAGCAATTCCCCCGAACATATGCTCTTTATTTAAAGACGGTATTAGTAGATTTAACCTTCTTTGAAAAGGAATCTTTGCTTTCTCAATAAAAATTGGAGTTATCTCTGGAATATTTGGTCGGAACAAGATCTTTCGCTTTGTAAAAAGTTTGGCCTTATTCTTTATTAAATGCTTTAATCTACTGAGCATAGGCGTTTACTGAGGGAATAGGATTTTTTAGTGAAAGGTTTGGGTTATAAAAAGGATCACCCTCTTTCAGATACTTTCTGTATACTTCGTAAGATATACGAAAATCGGTCTCTGGTATCATTTTTCGATTTCTTGTCTTTGATTCGTAGTGATACAATCGCACAAAAGGGTTGTAGATATTATAAAGACCTCTTTCGTACGCTCTGATACACATCTCTACATCCCCCCCACACACAATGAATCTCTCGTCAAAAATTCCAATTTTATCAATTGTTTTCCGGGCAATCACCATGCATGCTCCTGTTACAGCTAGCACATTTCTCTTTACCATTGGGGAGACAAAGGGAGATGCTTGATGAATAGGTTTTGCTCCTTTAAATAACTCATCTGCCCAGCCACCAAGTCCTACTCCTACTCCTGCATGTTGAATTAGGCCATCTTTGTATAATAAAAGTGGTCCTACAACACCTACTTCTGGTCTTAAAGCATCACCAGCTAGCTTTTCTATCCAATTTTCTGTTATAACCTCTGTATCGTTGTTTAAAAATATAAAAACCTCTCCCTTTGCTTCGTCAATACCATGGTTGTTTATCTTTGACCAATTAAACTCATAGTTTGCTTCAATTATTCTGATATTTAGTTTTTTGCTTATTTCTTCTAAATAT
>JAMOPX010000184.1 GCA_027064285.1 Desulfobacterales bacterium
GTCATATTAAAGAAGTAAAAAATCAACTTATACATATAAGCTCTGAGGGTTATTCAGCTTCCCGAGAACAGGCCTCTGGAGGGAACAAGCCTGTGAGGGGTCTTTTAAAGAGACAAAAAAGCTGGAAAGTCCTCAGAGCAGCCTTCACCTTCCCTCTTCTTGGAAAGTCCTTTGTAAGGGACTTTTCTCCCTTAAGACGAGTGCTTGTCCTAAGGGATTGGAAGGGGGTGGTGAGAAGGTTAGTTCCTGCACCTGGTGCAGGGGCTATGGATGGCCAAAAACCGCCAGGTGGGGCTGGCCATCCTGAAAAGGCGGAATACAAATACCCCACCCAAAGCTGCACTAATGTGCAGTTTTGTTAACCAGGGAATAAATGGCACGAATTACTATTGAAGATTGCTTAGAAAAGGTAGAAAACCGCTTTGAGCTTGTTCATCTTGCTATAAAAAGGGTAAAAGAATTGAAAAAAGGTGCAACCCCTCTTGTAGAATGTGATAACAAAGAGGTGGTGACAGCATTAAGGGAGATTGCAGCAGGAAAAGTATATCCTATAAGACCAGGAGAACAGCTACCTCAACCAGAAACAGAGCTTCTTCCTGAGATTGAAAAGCTGATCTCTGAAAAGATAGAAGAAGAAACAAAACAAGAAGAACAAGAGGTAAAAAATGATTAAGAAAGACTATTATGAAATACTGGGAGTTTCCCGAGATGCTTCAGATGAAGAGATAAAAAGAGCATACAGAAAGCTTGCTCTTCAGTACCATCCTGACAGAAACCCTGGAGACAAAGAGGCAGAAGAGAAGTTTAAAGAGATATCTGAGGCATATGAGGTGCTCAGTGATCCTGAAAAAAGACGTATATATGATATGTATGGACATGAAGGCTTAGAAGGAAAAGGATATTCTACAGGATTTTCAGATATTGATGAAATATTCTCTACATTTGATGACATATTTGAAGATCTGTTTGGTTTTAGAACAAGTACGAGAAGAAGGAGGAGGGCAAGGCCTCGGAGAGGAAGAGACCTCAGGTATGATATAGAAATAACTTTAGAAGAGGCATATAAAGGAACAGAAAAAGAGATCTCTTTTGAAAGACTTGAACCCTGCCCAGAATGCAATGGCATTGGAGGAAAGAACAGGATTACTTGTCCAAGCTGTGGAGGGATGGGGCAAATTACAAGATCGCATGGCTTTTTCCATATCAGCACCACCTGTACCAGATGTAATGGGGAAGGATATATATTTGCAGAGCCATGTCCTGAATGTAGAGGAAGTGGAGTAGTAAGAAAAAAGAGAAAGATAAACATTAAGATCCCACCAGGTGTAGACACAGGTTCACAGCTTAGAATCAGAGGTGAGGGAGAGCCAGGGGAATATGGAGCAGCACCAGGAGATCTATTCATTGTGATTCATGTAAAAGAGCATGGATTTCTCAAGCGAGAAGGAGAGCATCTATACTGTGAAATCCCCGTTTCTTTTATCCATGCAATCTTAGGGAATAAGATAAGTATCCCTTTCATAGGAGATGAAGAAGTAGAAGTTGAGATACCTCCAGGCACTCAACCAGAAAGTATCATAAAAGTGCCTGGAAAAGGGATGCCAAAGCTGGGTTCTGAAAAAAGAGGTGATCTTTTTGTCAAAATACATGTGCTACTTCCCAAAAAACTTACATCGAAACAAAGAGAGCTTTTAGAAGAATTTGCAAAGACAGAAGGTATTCAGCTTAAAAGCACCCAAAAGAAGAAAAAGAAGTTATGGGAGAGGATGATTCATTGAATCAAAACGAGGTTAAAAATGAAGTAAGAAAGATTATATATCAATTGGCTGAAGAAAAAGGAGGAGATGTTGAGGCATACAAGCAGATTATAAACAATGCCTGCGAATACCTAAGACATGTATTTGGTTTTATGATATCTAATCTTATAGCAGAAAGGATACAACAAATGACCCGCGAAAGATTTCCATCGTTTGTTCTTCCTTTAAGAAAAGATGCTTTTGATTTAAGCGCCTTAAAAGGCGATAAAAACAACAACATCAATATAGAAATCTTGAAATTTTATATAGATTGTGTCATAGAGCTTACAGAAAAGCTGGGTGGGGATACGGTGTTAAAGGGTTTGGTGAGGCGTTTGAATCATATAGGTTCAAAAAGATGAAGATCCCTAAGGAAAAACTTTTCTTTAAAGTCTTTGATGCTATATCTTTAAAAAATCCCGCCAACTTTTTAGAGGAAGTATTCAGGATATTATCTGAAGAGCTTCCGATAGATCTGGTAATACTTTGGATACTGAATCAGCGCTCAAATAATGTGTATTGTTTGTGGACAAAAGCAGAAAAAAGACCTGAAATAAAATATGTAGATAAAAACTTAGTGGTTTACAAGGAGTATGTCTATATTCCAGACATATCAAAATCAGATAACAAAGCAATTGAGCAGATTTACAAACATGGTTTTAGAGCTGTTTTCTTAATGTCACTTTTGTCAGAAAAGGATAAAAGATTAGTGCTTGGAATTGTAAGCAAAAAAGCAAATGCCTTTAGTAAAGATGATCTTTCTTTTTTATGTAAAATTCAAAAAGCCCTTTCTTCTGCTCTTAAATTGTGGCTTTATCAAAAGGATTTAAAAAAAGAAATAGAGGACTTAAAAAGAAAGATCAATGAAAAGGAATATGAGCTTCAAGTCCTATACGAGCTAAGCAAAAGTTTGGGCTACACTTTGAGCTATGATGAGCTGTTAAATCTTATGGCTCAATATCTTCATCGGGTAATAGAATATGATGTGGTTGCTACACTTTTGGTTCTGGATGATGTTCAAAAGCTTGTGATTTATCCTGCAAAAAGAGTTACAAAAAAGGTAAGGAAACAAATAAAGGAAAAGATATTAGATGCTTTTTTTAAACTTAAAGGAGAAAAACCCGATCAACTACAGGTTATCCAGAAAGAAGTGATAAATAAAGAAGAGACTGAGATAAAAGAGATAAATTCTGTATTTCAAGTGCCTATTATATCTCCTGAAGAGTTTAATATAGTTGGTCTGATTCTTGTAGGCTCAGAAAAGGTGGAAGCATTTTCAGAAAATCAGATAAAAATGGTTTATCGAGTTGCACAGCATGCTTCTGAATCACTGCAAAAGATCAGAAATCTATTGAACCTTGAACAAAAAAGACTTGAGACTGTGTTGGAGTTAATGCAGGAAGGAGTAATACTGCTTGATCGGTCAAAAAAGGTCATATATGCAAATCCAGTTGGGTTAAAATATCTTGCGCAGTTAAGTGGAATAAGTCAGGGAGAAAGACTGACCAGACTGGGCTATGTGCCTATAGAGCAATTTCTTACTCCTTTGCCAGCAGGTCAGTGGCATATCCTAAGTATTAAAAAACCAGAGTTTAGAGTGTTTGAAGTAGGTAGTCGGCTTGTAGAAAATGGAATAGATCAAGGAGGATGGATAATAGTCTTAAGAGATGTAACAGATCACAGAAGAGCTCTTTTCAAATACAGAAAAGCACTGGAAGGAGCTATCTCTGCCTTAACTACTGCTATTGAAAAAAGAGACCCTTACACAGCAGGACACCAGAGAAGAGTTGCAGAGCTGGCAAGGGAAATAGCTAAGGAGATGAAACTTCCAGATGAGACTGTTAACTGTATATACTTGGCAGGGCTTCTGCATGACATAGGAAAGATATCTGTGCCCTTAGAAATACTGACTAAACCTGGCAGGCTAAATGAGCCAGAATATGAGATCATTAAGTTTCATCCTGTAGTTGGGTATGAAATACTGAAGGATATTGATTTTCCTTGGCCAATAGCAGAAGCTGTGCTTTATCATCATGAAAGAATGGATGGCTCAGGCTATCCAAAAGGTCTTAAAGATGGAGAAATTCCTATAGAGGCAAGAGTATTAGCTGTTGCAGATGTGGTAGAAGCAATATCTTCACACAGACCTTACAGACCCGCGCTTGGAATAAAAGCTGCACTTGAAGAAATAGAAAAAAACAAAGGAAAACTATATGATCCAGCCGTAGTAGATGCCTGTGTCAGGGTTATAAAAAAGGGCTTAAGTAGAAACAAAAGCTGGCCACTTTACATCAGTAAAAATATGTAGTAATAATCCGAACAAAAACAAAAAAAGAGGTGGTTTCTGTTATGCTTACTGAGGAAAAGAAAGAGAAGTTCCGTAGGATTTTATTAAATAAATTAAACGAACTTATACAAGAAGCAAGCAAGACTATGAGTGAGATGTCTGGAGAAGCGGAGAATTTTCCAGACCCAACTGATAGAGCAGCACTTGAATCTGATAGAAATTTTGAATTGAGAATAAGGGACAGAGAAAGAAAGCTGATAAAGAAGATAAAAGAAGCGCTTCAGAGAATTGAAGATGGAACTTTTGGAATATGTGAAGAGTGTGGAGAAGAGATTTCTGAAGAAAGGCTTATGGCAAGACCTGTTACCACTCTTTGTATAAAGTGCAAGGAGAAGCAGGAAAGGGAGGAAAAATTAAGAGGAGAATAGGATAAATCTCTAAGGTAGAAAAACTTTATGGCCGGTCAAAGAAAAAGAAAGCCGGCCATTTTTATTTTTTTCATTATGAGTAAAAAAAGACCTAAGGAAGTGATAACTACCCATATAAATGCGGATTTTGATGCCCTCTCCTCTATGCTTGCTGCAAAAAAACTTTATCCTGATGCAGAGCTTGTATTTCCTGGTTCTCAGGAAAAAGGTATAAGAAACTTTCTGCTTCACTCTATATCTTATGTGTTCAGCTTTTCGCGGTTAAAAGAGATAGAGCTAAATGAGATAAAAAGACTTATAATTGTAGATACCAGACAAAAAAGCAGAATAGGTAAGTTTTCTGAGATTCTTGATAAAAAAGACTTAGAGATTCACATATATGACCATCATCCAGATTCAGAGGATGATATAAAAGGAGATTTAGAGGTAATAAAAAGGGTGGGAGCAAATACAACGATAATGGTTCAGATATTAAAAGAAAAAGGCATAAAGCTCAGCCCTGATGAAGCAACTATAATGTGTCTGGGAATCCATGAAGATACAGGATCTTTTACATTCTCTTCTACTACTGCGCAGGACTATGAGGCTGCTGCGTGGCTTGCATCTCAAGGAGCAGATCACAATCTGATCTCAAACATGCTGACAAGAGAGCTGACAGCAGAGCAGATCTCTGTTCTAAATGAACTTATACAGTCTGCAAAAAGATATAACATAGATGGAGTAGAAGTGGTCATATCCAAAGTGATAAGAGATGAATATGTAGGGGATTTTGCTGCCTTAGTGCAGAGATTTATGGATATGGAAAACATAAGTGTAATATTTGCTTTGGCTCAAATGGAAGACAGGATATATCTTGTTGCAAGAAGCAGAGTAGATGAAGTTAATACAGCAGAGATTGCAAAAAGGTTTGGAGGGGGAGGACATTCTTTTGCCTCTTCTGCAACGATCAAAAATATTCCTATAAACCAGCTTGAAGATATGTTACTTCATGCCATAAGGGAACATATAGAATCCAAAAGCAAAAGAGCAAAAGATATAATGTCTTCCCCAGCAATAACTATTTCATCAGAGGAAAGTCTTCAAGCAGCAGAAGAGCTGATGAATAAGTTTAATATAAATGTCCTTCTTGTGATGGAGAAAGGCAATCTTTTGGGCTATATCACAAGGCAAGTTGTTGATAAAGCAAGATTTTTTCATTTAGAACATATAAAGGTCAAAGAATATACCAACATTGAATTTCCTGTAATAGATCCTGATGATTCTGTAAAAAAGGCTCAGCAGATAATTATAAAGGACAGAGCAAGGGTGCTTCCTGTAGTAAAGGATGGGAAAGTATTAGGAGTTATCACCAGAACAGATATCTTGAATCTTTTCTTAGAGGGAGCTGGCATATCCTTAGTTGCTGAAGAAAGAGAATATGCATTTCAAAAAGATATGAGACATCTCTTAAAAGAGAGGCTTCCTGAAAGGCTGATAACACTACTAAAAGAGTTTGGAAATGTAGCTGATCAGTTAGGATACAAGGCATATCTTGTTGGTGGTTTTGTAAGAGATCTTATCTTAAGAAGGGAGAATTTGGACATAGATGTAGTCATAGAAGGAGATGGAGTAGAATTTGCCAGACAGTTTTCAAAGAGATTCAATGCAAAGGTAAATGTTCATAAAAGATTTAGAACAGCCTACTTAATATTTCCAGATGGATTTAAAGTAGATGTAGCTACTGCCAGAATGGAATACTATGAGGCGCCAGGTGCAGCTCCAGTAGTAAAAAGAAGCTCTTTAAAATTAGACCTATACAGAAGAGATTTTACCATAAATACCCTTGCCATAAAGTTAAATAAAAATGAATTTGGCACTCTTATAGACTATTTCAATGGAATGAAAGACATAAATAATAAGGTTATAAGGGTGCTTCATAACCTAAGTTTTGTGGAAGATCCATCGAGGATTTTAAGGGCAATAAGGTTTGAGCAGAGATTTGGATTCAAGATAGGAAAGCTCACCTTATCTCTGATCAAAAATGCCCTGAAACTTAACTGCTTTGAACTGATTAATGGAAAAAGACTGTTTCATGAACTTAAGCTTATGCTTATGGAAGAAGATCCTCTTTCTTCTGTAGAAAGAATGCATGAATTAAAGGTCTTAAATGCCTTATCTCCTCTATTTAAATGGACAAAAAGGCATAGAGAAATATTTGAAGAGATAAAAAAAGCCATTTCTTGGTATAATCTGCTTTTCTTAGAAGAAAAGATAGATGCTTGGAAGGTTTATTGGTATGGACTTACCTATCATCTCAGTTATTCTGAATTAAGGGAGCTTCATAAAAGATTTGAAATGGATGAAAAACAATATGAAAAGATGCTTTCTCAAATGAAAGACTTAGATAAGCTTATAAAAAGTCTTCTCAAAAAGCCAACCAATTATGAGATATACAAGCTACTTTCTAAGTATGAGATAGAGACCCTTTTGTTTGTAATGGCAAAGGTAAAGAATGAAGAAGTAAGAAAAAGCATATCTAAGTATTTTACTAAGCTGAAGAACATAAAACCCCAGATAAGAGGAAGGGATTTGCTGGAGCTTGGACTTAAGCCAGGTCCTATCTTTGGAAAGATCTTAGAAGCAGTTCATGAGGCAAAGCTAAATGGTCTTGTAAAAAGCAAAGAGGATGAAATAGAATTTGTAAAAGAAAGATTCAAGGAGGAATTTGTAAAATGAAGAAAAAAAGGGTAGTCAGCGGAATAAGACCAACAGGAAGACTTCATTTAGGACATCTTCATGGCGCACTCCTCAACTGGAAAAAGCTACAAGATGAATATGAGTGCTTCTATTTCATCGCAGACTGGCATGCCCTTACCAGTGAATATGCAAGACCTGAAATAATAAAGAAAAGCACCATAGATATAATATTAGACTGGCTTGCTGTTGGACTTGATCCTGAAAAATGCACATTTTTTGTGCAATCCCAAATAAAAGAACATGCAGAGCTTCATCTCATATTTTCCATGATAACACCTATACCATGGCTTGAAAGAAATCCTACTTACAAAGAACAGATACAAGAGCTGAGTAGCAAAAATTTAAATACATATGGATTTCTTGGATATCCTGTGCTTCAGGCAGCAGACATCCTTATGTATAAGGCAGATGCTGTGCCAGTAGGAGAAGATCAGGCACCTCATATAGAGCTTACAAGAGAGATAGCCAGAAGATTTAACTTCTTGTATAAGAAAGTGTTTCCAGAGCCAGAAACCATGCTGACTCCAACATCCAAGCTTCTGGGAATAGATAGGAGAAAGATGAGCAAAAGCTATAATAATGCCATATTCATAACAGAGCCTCCAGAAGAGGTAAGCAGAAAAGTAAGTCAGATGATAACAGATCCACAAAGAGGAAGAAAAACAGATCCTGGAAGACCTTCTTTTTGTAATGTCTTCTTTTATCACGAAATATACACTCCTGCTGATAAACTAAAAGAGATAGAAGAAGGATGCAAGAATGCAAAGATTGGCTGTGTGGAATGTAAAAAAATTATGGCTGAAAATCTAAACAAAGGGCTTGAGCCTATAAGAGAAAAGAGAAAAATGCTTGAATCTAAGATGGATTATATAGAAAATATCATAAATGAAGGTAACAAGAGAGCAAGAGAAATTGCTCAAAAAACAATGATTGAGGTAAGAGAAGCTATGGGAATATGATGAAAGGAGAAAAAAGATTAATGAGATTAAATAAAGTTATTGCAGAAGCAGGAATTACTTCAAGAAGAAAAGCAGACAGGCTCATAGAGCAAGGGCGTGTATTTGTAAATGGAAA
>JAMOPX010000185.1 GCA_027064285.1 Desulfobacterales bacterium
CTTATTTTTTCTAATATCCTCTTTTCTTTAGTCATTTCTTCCTCTCAATTATATATTTTGCTATTTCCCTTAAAGGATCAGCTTTTGAATCAAATATATTAAGAAAGGAAATTGCTTTTTTTACGAGTTCTTCTTGAATCTGCTTTGACTTATCCAAACCCAAGATACTTGGATATGTGATCTTTTGTTTTTCTATATCACTTCCCACACTTTTTCCTAAGAGTTTTGGGTCTCCTATTACATTTAATATATCATCTGCTATTTGAAAGGCTAATCCTATATTAATACCATAGTTAGAAATAGCTTTGATCTCATGTTCTTTTGCACCTGCAAGTATGGCTCCGCTTGTCACAGAGGCTTTTATTAAGGCTCCTGTTTTATGGCAATGGATAAATTCTAAGGTAGAAATATCCACATCCATGCCCTCTGATTCTATGTCAACTGCCTGCCCACCTACCATACCATTGCTACCTGCTGCTTCTGCAATAAGATTGATAACTCTAATAAGTCTCTCCGGATTTTTGCACCCCTGTTTTGTCATTATATAAAAGGCATCTGTAAGAAGCCCGTCTCCTGCAAGAAGGGCCATTGCTTCCCCAAATACCTTGTGATTTGTAGGTAAACCCCTTCTCATGTCATCATCATCCATAGCAGGCAGGTCATCATGAATAAGAGAGTAGGTGTGAATAAACTCCAAGGCACATGCTACAGAAAGTACATCTTCACTGCTACCACCTACTGCCTCTGCACCAGCAATGCATAGTATAGGTCTCAGCCTTTTGCCCCCTGCAAAGAGACTGTATTTCATTGATTCTTTTAATCTTTTTAGTAATTCTTCCTTAGATTCTAAAAAATGTTTTTTTAATGCTTTATCTATAAGCTCTCTTTTTTGTTCCAAATAAGCCTTTATATCCATAACTGCTACTCGATCTCATCTTCTTTTTCAGAAAAAGGCATCTGCACATATTCACCATTGCTTTCCTGTACAAGAATGCTTACTTTTCTTTCTGCTTCTTCTAACTTGGAAGAGCAAAATTTTACAAGTTTCATTCCCTCTTCAAACACTTTTAAAGACTCTTCTAAAGGAAGATTTCCATTTTCAAGCATTTGAACTATTTGTTCAAGTCTTTTCATAGCTGATTCAAAATCTTTTTCTTCATTCATCTCTTTTCTCCAGAGCTAAGACTTCACTAATCAAGTTTCCTTTGGCAAGTAAGACCTTGATCTTTTCTCCTTCTTTTACATCACATGGATCAGTAATGACTTTATTATCATGAAAGCGCAAAGTGATGCTGTATCCTCTTTTTAGTACTGAAAGAGGGCTCAAATCTTCAAGCCTATTTTTTAGGCGCTTTGCATAAAGTATATTTTCACGTAGCTTTTGAAGAATTATAGATATAAGCCTTTTTTTATAAAAACTCAATTCTCTTTTTGTATTTTCTATCTTATTTTTTGGAGAGCATATATATAAGGATTTCTTCAAAGAAAGAAGTTTTTCTTTCTTTTTTTCTATATGGGTACAAATTGCCCTTTCGCATCTTAAAGCCAGTTCGTCCACTCTAAGAAGTCTTTCTTGAAGCATCTTAGTAGGATCTTTTAGAGCTCCTTTGAGATGATTCAATTCTAAGAGCTTTTGGGTGATTTTGTTTCTGATTATTGAAACAAGTCTGTCTTTTATTTCAAAGATTCGCTTCAGCAGAAGCTCTTTTTCCTTTACTAATATCTCTGCTGCTGCTGAAGGGGTTGGAGCCCTCAGATCTGCAGCAAAATCAGAGATGGTCCAGTCTATTTCATGCCCAACAGCAGATACTATAGGAATCTTGGACCTTCTTATGGCAAAAGCAAGCTCTTCTTTATTAAATGCCCATAAGTCCTCTATAGAACCACCCCCTCTGGTTAGCACTATTATGTCTACATCTAAGCGCCTATTTACAAGTTCTATCGCATTTATTATCTCTTCTGTTGCGCCTTCTCCCTGTACTCTAACAGGAACTATTATTATTTCTAAATTGGCAAATCTTCTTTTTATCACTTTTAAAAAATCTCTTATAGCTGCACCAGTAGGAGATGTAATAACTGCTACTCTTTGTGGAAGAAATGGGATCGGTTTTTTTATAGACTCATCAAAAAGGCCTTGAGCTGCCAGTTTTCTTTTAAGCTGTTCAAATGACAAGGCAAGTGCTCCAATACCAAGAGGTTCTATATACTCTATGATTAGTTGGTATTCTCCTCTTGGTGCATATATTCCGATCCTGCCCTTTGCTATCACCTTAAGCCCATCTTTTGGAACAAAAGAAAGGCTCCTGTTCTGACCTCTAAACATAACCGCTTTTATCTGGGCATGTTCATCCTTAAGGCTCATGTAATAATGGCCAGATATAGGGCACCTGAAGTTAGATATTTCTCCTTCTATCCATACACAGGTAAATCTTCCTTCTATAAGCTGTTGTATCTGTTGGGTTAGCTCATTAACTGAATATATTTTTACTGCTTCTTGTGTGTCTGTAGTGGTTGCAATACTCATTTTAATCCTTTTAATCTTTTTTTGCAGAAGGACACAAGTTTGAGATGGGGCATTTGTCATGCAGAGGTTTTCTTGCCTTACATATCTCTCTTCCGTGATAGATCAGAACATCAGAAAACCTTCTCCATTTTTCTTTTGGAATAAGCTGTTCAAGTTCCTTTTCTATTTTTTCTGGATCATTGCTATCACTAAATCCAAGCCTTTTTGCAAGCCGTTTTACATGCGTATCTACAACAATCCCCGGCACATCAAATACTGCTCCCAATACCACATTTGCTGTTTTTCTTCCTACACCAGGCAATCTTAAAAGCTCATCCATTTCAGAAGGAACTTTTCCCTTATAATCATTTATCAATATCTCACAGCACTCTCTTATTCTCTTTGCCTTGACTTTATAAAATCCAGTGGGTCTAATGTCCTGTTCCAGCTCCTCTAATGGTACAGAAAGATAATCCTCTAATCTTTTATATTTTTTAAACAGTTCTTTTGTAACCTCATTTACTTTTTTATCAGTGCATTGGGCAGAAAGTATAGTTGCTATTAATAGCTCAAAAGGAGTTCTGTGTTTAAGAGCGGTTTTTTCTTTTGGATATATGGAATCCAAGATTTTTAAGATTTTTTGAGCCCTTTTTCTTTTTTCTTCCAAAGATTCTGTCACTCTATATGCTCCTGCAGAAGATTTTTCCAGGATTTAATATGTTATTTGGATCAAATGCCTTTTTTATCCTCTTCATGAGCTGAATTCCATGAGCTGGAATCTCTATATCCAAATAAGGAGCCTTAGTGATTCCTATGCCATGCTCTCCAGATATAGTGCCCTCCAGTTCTACCGCTTTTCTCAAAACCTTAGAGACAAGCTCTTTTGCCTTGTCTGATTCCTCTTTCTTGGTTTTGTCAAACATTATGTTTACATGCAGATTTCCGTCTCCTGCATGTCCAAAAACAGGTATAGGGATATTATACTGTTTTTCAAGCCATTTTATATAGGATACCATCTCTGGGATATTGCTTATTGGTACAGCAATGTCTTCACTCACTTTATTTGGTTTAAGTTTATACATGGATGGAGAGAGATTATTTCTTATATCCCATATCTTCTGCTCTTCCTCGCCTTCTGGAATATATATTTTGGCCCTGCTTTCTGTCTTACATATCTTTTCTATGTTTTCCATATCCTCTATTACAGAGCTTTTTTTCCCATCCAGTTCAATAATGAGCATGGATTTGGTAGATGCTGGTATATACAAATCTTCCTTTATGCAGTCAAGACAAAGCTCATCCATAAATTCCAATATAGTCGGTATAATCTTGGCATGCAGAATTTTTATAACTGTTTTAATAGAAGAATCTATATCTTCAAAAAATAAGACTATAGTTTTTTTGAACTCAGGTGCAGGAATGAGTTTAAGTATTATCTCTGTAATTACTGCTAATGTGCCTTCAGAGCCAACTATAAGCCTTGTTAGGTCATATCCGACCACACCCTTCACGGTCTTTGTGCCAGTGTTAAGTATTTCTCCTGTAGGAAGCACAATCTTGAGTCCCATTACATAATCTCTTGTTACACCATACTTTACTGCTCTAAGGCCACCTGCACACTCAGCTACATTTCCTCCTATGGTGGAAAGATGAGCACTTGCCGGATATGGAGGATAAAAAAGCCCATATTTTTTTACTTCCTTTTGCAGCTTTTCTGTTATTACTCCGGGCTGCACCTTACAGAGCATATTCTCTTTATCTATGTAAAGGATTCTATCCATTTTGTTCATTCCCAATACAATCCCACCTTTTACTGCCAATGCACCACCGCTCATCCCTGTGCCTGCGCCTCTGGGAATAACCGGGATCTTTTCTTTATTAGCAAGTGCTAAAATCTTAGATACCTTTTCTGTGCTTTTGGGAAAGACTATTACATCTGGATAAAACACAAGTTTAGTACCATCAGTTGAAAAGTCTTTTATCTGAGCAGGAGAGGATAATATATTGGTTTTTCCTACAATTCTGCTGAGTTCTTCTATTATATGCTTAGATATCATACGCTTATCGAAGAACGATTCTGTAGTGCTTTTTCTAATGTCATTCTATCTGCATATTTGAGATCCCCACCAAAAGGAATACCAGAGGCTATTCTTGTAATATTTAGAGCAGGTCTTCTCTTTCTCAAAAGTTTTGCTATGTAAAAGGCTGTTGCTTCGCCCTGAGTAGTGGGGTTTGTAGCAATAAGCACTTCTTTTATATCTTCCTTTTCTATTCTTTCTAAAAGTTCGTTTATTCTTATATCCTCAGGCCCTATCCCATTCAAAGGGGAGAGGACCCCATGTAATATATGATATCTACCTTTAAATGCCTTGGATTCTTCTATTGCTGCTTGATCTGCAGGCCCTTCTACAACACAGATCACACTTGTATCTCTATAGGGATCTGAGCATATATCACATATTTCCTTTTCAGAGATATTAAAGCATATCTTGCACAATCTTACCTTTTCTTTTACTTCTAATAGGTTTAAGGCCAGTTTTTCTGCCAATTCTCTGTTGTCTTTTATAAGATACATGGCCAGTCTTGTGGCAGATTTTTGGCCTATTCCCGGAAGCATAGAGAGATTTTTTATTAACCGGTTTAAGGATTCAGGATACATCAAAATAGCCCGTTTAGCTTAGGTAATCCAGGAATATTTAAGCCTTTTGTAATCTTTTGCATTTCTTCGCTTATCATCTCTTTTGCCTTTGCTAAACCCTCATTTACTGCAGCAACAATAAGATCCTGTAGCATCTCTTTATCCTCAGGATCAATTACTTCTGGCTCAATGTGAATAGATACAAGTTCTTGTTTTCCATTTACCACAACCTTTACCATTCCTCCACCTGCTGAGGCCTCAACTGTTTTTGTCTCAAGCTCTGCTTGCATCTTTTCCATCTGTGACTGAAGTTTTTGAGCCTGTTTTAATAAGTTACCCATATTAGGAAATCCTTTCATGATCTTCCTCCTTTTTATGTTCTTCTACTATTTTGCCTTGAAATATATTTAACAACTCTTGTACTGGCTCTGAAATGTTTTTTGCCTTTTTTCTCTTTTGCTTGGAAATAACAAGCTTGGGCACAAGATCTTCTCCAAAATATTCCTTTATATAACTTCTAAGTGTTTCATAGGTTTCTTTCTCCTTAAAATAAGAAACTGAAAATCCTTCATTATTAGGTCTGATCTTTATTAGATTATTAGATATTTCTTCTAATAACCAGCCTTTCATCACATTAAACATAGGCCTGTTCTTTTTAGCTACAAACTCTAAGAATCCATCCCAATCTTTTTTTGTTTCTTGTTTTTCTTCTAATTCTATATGTCCTTTTTGTTTCTCTGTTTCCAGTACATCCTGTTTTTCAAGAACTTGGAGCCATCTTTTTTCAATTTGTTCCAGTCTCTTTATCAAATCGTCAAAACTGAATAACTCCTTTATACGACAAAGTCTTATAATAATCGCTTCTAAAAAAAGTCTCGGATTGTAAGTGAACATAAGCTCTTGCTCTTTGTTCAGTAAGAAGTCTAAGATAAACTGGATCTGTTCTACTCCTAAAAGATTTGCTTGATTGTAAAAATTGTCTATTTCTTCTTTTACTGCATCTAATAAATCTGGATCTATAGTGCATATCATAAGGTTTCTGAAGTGTTCCATAAGCATACGGTAAAATACCTTTATATCATATCCATGGTTATATATCTTATCTATTATCTTGAGTGCTTCTTTAGAATTTCCCTGGATTATTGCCTGTGTAATGTCAAAAATAATAGAATTATCTAATATACCAAGTGCATCTATTACATCTTTTTCCTTTATATCCCTTCCTGCAAAAGAAATCACTTGATCTAAAAGACTTTCTGCATCTCTCATGCTTCCTTCAGCTTGTTTTGCAATCAGGGTTAAGGCAGATTCACTTATCTTTATATCTTCTACAGAAGTTATTTTTCTTAGGTACTCTACCATAAGCGAGATCGGAATCCTCTTAAAGTCAAATCTCTGACATCTGGACAGAATGGTAAGCGGAACTTTATGAGGTTCTGTGGTAGCAAATATGAACTTTGCATGTTCTGGTGGTTCTTCTAAAGTCTTTAAAAGGGCGTTAAATGCCTCTTTTGTAAGCATATGTACTTCATCTATGATATAAATCCTATACTTACTGGAGGAGGGAAGATATTTTATGTTCTCTCGTAGCTCTCTTATTTCTTCTATTCTTCTGTTAGATGCACCATCTATCTCTTGGACATCTACAGATGTGCCTTCTGTGATCTGGACACAAGAAGTGCATTTATTACAAGGAGTGCCTGGCTGACCATACTCACAGTTTATTGCCTTTGCAAATATTCGAGCAACACTTGTTTTTCCCACTCCTCTTGGTCCACAAAACAAGTATGCCTGTGCAACCCTGTTCTCCTTTATGGCATTGATGAGAGTGCGTGTTATGTGTTCCTGTCCCACTACATCCTGAAATACCTGAGGTCTCCATTTTCTTGCTAATACTTGATAAGGCATATTCAACCTTTTTTAAATATACTACAAGGAAGGTATGAAAAAAGGAAGGGGAAAAATATAAAAAATGGCGGAGAGAGAGGGATTCGAACCCTCGGTGCCGCTTTTGGCGGCACGCGCGATTTCCAGTCGCGCTCCTTCGGCCAGCTCGGACATCTCTCCACTCTTTTTAACATACCCAACGGAGAGGGTGGGATTCGAACCCACGTGCCCTGCTCATCACAGGACAAGTCGATTTCGAGTCGACCCCGTTACGACCACTTCGGTACCTCTCCTTTTCTTTTCATTTCAAAGAACTTTTTTAACAGAGAGCCACATTCTTCACTTAATATACCAGAGATTATTTTTATATTATGATTCAATTTTTTGCCAAAAGCAATATCATAAACAGAGCCTGCTGAACCAGTCTTTGGATCATGAGCACCAAATACCAGCTTTTCTATCCTTGCGTTTACCGCTGCTCCTGCACACATAGGACATGGTTCTATAGTAACTACCAATATCGTGTTATTAAGTCTATAATTTTTTTTTATCTTAGCAGCTTTTCTTATTGCCAAGATCTCTGCATGAGCAGTGGGATCATTTAAACTAATACATCTATTATGTGCTTTTGCTAAAATATTTCCCTCTTGATCTGCTAATACTGCTCCTACTGGTACTTCCCCTTCTGTCCATGCTTTTTCTGCTTCTGCTAATGCAATCTTCATTAAGAATATATAATCAATTTCCATGATTCAGTCAATCTCATCTATAATCAGCTGACTGATAGTTCCTTGTATTTCTTCCACCATTTCTTTAAGCGGAACAAAACGGCGATGTGAAACTTTCCTTTGAAGTCCTTTCAATTCTTCTATACTTTCTTTTATTATTTTATTAATGATCTGTCTATCGTTCTCATAATGGCTAATTATACACTATAAAGCGATTTATATAATAGTTTTGTATTATATGGAACAGAAATTGTTGTGATCAATGATTATACCAGTGAAAAAAATGATACAGAGGAGATAATTGAAGAGATAATTACGCTGTTACACTCATATTCAATGAAATTTTACAGCAATCGAAGAAAAATCAGAAAAGTTTTAGAAGATGCTCTTAAAGGGTGCATCCGCTAGTAGCGGGAGAAATTTTTGGGGATATTTTGTCTTAATGGACTAAAAATATTGCTAAATTTTTTAAATTTAATGTATTATCTCTATAAAAATGGAGATAATACTATGTTTACAG
>JAMOPX010000186.1 GCA_027064285.1 Desulfobacterales bacterium
ATAACTTATTCCAAGCTTGTGATATAACCTTTTTCATTTCCTCCGAGTTTCTCACAAAAACTATGGCTTCTGTTTTAGTATTTCCTTAAATTTTTCTAACCCTTCTTTTGATAATTTGCTCGGCCTGCCTCTTTCCCCTTTCTTGCTCTTTATCTCTTTATATCCCTCTCCATTCCATTCTCTTATCCATGAATATCCTGTCGATTCCGCTATCCCGCGACACTCACACGCCTTCTTAAAATTTACTCCTTCGTGTCCTATAATTTTATCTCTTTTACATTTTTAATCTTAACACGTTCCCCTCTCATAGCACCTTTATTATATCAAATTTTGCGGGATACTATAAATTGGTATTGGTATTACTGCTCAAGCTCTATGATGAGTTTGTTGTAAGAAGAGTTTTTTATGGTATTTACAAGCGCTTGAATCGGCTTAGAGGTTCTTTCTATCTTTTTTTTATCTCCAAATGGAATCTCTTCCATAATGCCTGCCAGCATTTTAATAGCCTGATACAGGCTTAAGGAGTGAGGATCAAATGCAGGATGAAATGCGGTTTCTTCTTTTTCCTCATCTTTGTTTACTGTTCTGATTAAATTGCTCTTTATAAGCAGATCAAGAACCTTAGCAGTTATGGACTTAGGAATCTTTAAAAGTCTGCATATTTCTGTCTCTGTTAATGGTGGTTTTCCTTCACAAAAAACTTTTGCTATCTCTTTCATTACTGCTATTGCTATAAGTGCATGTCCATAAGGGGTAATAGCCTTAACATCTGGCTCCATCTCAAACAGATCCACATTTTGGTAAGCATAAGAGAATTCAGCTCCAAGAAGCACTATTATCCAGCTTATCTGAAGCCACATAAGGAATAAAGGGAGGGCAGCAAAACTTCCATATATTGCATTGTATTTGGCTACTCCTATCTGAAAGGTAATGTATGCCCATTGGGCAAGCTGATATATAGTGCCTGCTATTATTCCTGCAAAAAGGCCGGCAGAGAATTCTACCTTAGTATTTGGTATAAACATATACAGGAATGTGAAAAGCCCCCACAAAACAAATAGAGGGAAGAATTTTAAAGAAAAGAATATCATAGGGCTAAAATATCCAAGAAGAGCAAAAGTTTTCATTATATGGGTAAGCTGAGTTTTAATAAATACCGTGATACTGCTGGACAGTATCAGCAACACAGGACATATAAGCATAGCAGATAGATAATCACTAAATTTTCTGCTGAAAGATCTTTGCTTTTTTATTCCCCATATCTCATTAAAGGCAAGCTCAATGTTTCCAATAACCCTTATGATAGTCCAAAATAAGGCAATAAGACCAATTCCAGCTATCATTCCTCCTTTGGTGCTCATAAGAAGGTTATTAGCAGATGCAATAATCTTATTGATTACTTCAGGAGATACTACATCAAAGAGCTTTTCTTTTATTTCCTTCTGAAGGATCTTTTCAAAACCAAATCCCTTGGCTATTCCAAATGCCATTGCAAATATAGGCACAATAGAAAGGAGGGTAT
>JAMOPX010000187.1 GCA_027064285.1 Desulfobacterales bacterium
CCAAGGCTTTTCTTTTCAAGGTAAAGATCAAATATTAAACTTACAAGTTCTGCTTCTTTCTTATTTGGAATTAGTCTCTTAGCTTTTCTGTCATAATCAAAGCCTATCGGGACAGTTCCACCATACTTTACCCTTTTTAGTTATTTCAAATTTCCTTTTTTGCTCAGCTCTCTGTTTATTAATTTTGCTCTCAAGTTCAGCAAAAACCATTAATTGTTGAACAAGTGCTTCTCCTACAATAGTAGATGTATCAATGTTTTGATTTATAGCAATGAATTTAATTCCATTTTCTTTAAATATCTGCCAGATGTTAAGAAAATCTCTTAAGTTTCTGCTTATACGATCAAGGTCTGTAACAAGCACCATGTCAAATTTTCTCAATTTAGCATCCAAAAGAAGTTGCTTTAATTGAGGACGATTTTTGATATTTGTTCCAGATAGACCTTCTTCCCTGTAAATGGCTACAAGCTGGTAATTATGATGTTTAATGTAACTTTGAAGTAAATCTTGTTGAGCATCAAGAGAACTTATTTCTTTAGTTGCTTGTTCCTCTGTGGAAACTCTAATATAAATTGCACATTTCATTCTTATTTTTCAAATAAAGGTAATGTTTTCTGTAAGCCTAAAAATTCTTTTATTCTTTTCTTAGCAAGATTTACATATGTTTCATTTATATCATATCCAACATAAAATCTTTTAGCCTTTAACGCCGCGATCGCTGTTTGTCCACTCCCCATAAATGGATCTAAAATTACTTCTCCCTCAAAGGTATAAAGCTGAATACAACGATAGGGAAGCTCTACCGGAAAAGGGGCTGGATGGCCAATTTTTTTAGCTGACTCTGCCGGGAAAGTCCAGATACTTTTTGTGAGTTCAAGGAATTCTTCTTTAGTGATTGTACTCTTTCTTTGTTTAGGATTTTTTCTGGTAAAGGTATCTTTAGAAAAGATTAAAATATATTCGTGAATATCTCTTAAAGTAGGATTTACTGCTGATAACCAACTTCCCCAAGCAGTCGATGGGCTAGCACTTGAGGCTTTATTCCATATTATTTCTCCTCTCATTAAAAATCCTATCTCTAACATGTCCTCAATGATGTAGCAATGTAATGGAATATAAGGTTTTCTTCCTAAATTGGCTATATTTATGCAAACCCTTCCGCCAGGGACTAATACACGATAAACCTCTTTCCACACCCGCTTTAAAAATTCCCTATATTCTTTTAAAGTAAGATTTTCATCATATTCCTTACCTACATTATAAGGAGGAGAAGTAACCATAAGATGGACGCTATTATCAGGTAATTCTTCCATTTTTTCACTGCTTTTACAAAATATTTGATTTAGGACTTCCTTAGGTATTTCTGATTCTTTGTATTTGACCTTCCTTTCTTTAGGAAGATCTTTATATAAATTACTTGAATAAAAAGGAGTTGAGTCATGGTTAATCCTTCCAGGAGTTCCAAAAGAACTTGTTTTAGTTCCTCTTTTGTATTTTTTATTTTTCATTTCCATTCCTTAGTAACTTTAAAAATACTTCCGCTTTTTTCTCATAAGTAGGTTCGCGGTTAGCTATTTCTATAATTTTTCCTAATTCCTTCTTGGTCTTCATTCCAGAAAAGAATTCTCGTTCTTCGGAAAGGAGATTAATTAACTCCTGTTTTAGTTCCTCATAAGAATCAAATCTTAAAAATCCTCTCTTAGGGGTTGATTTGATATTATCTTTATAAGCAGGATCATCTAAAGGTCGCGGATTGACAGAATAGAAGCCCTGAATGATCCCAGCCTTTTTTAAATGATCAACTTTTTCATAATAACTCTCTGTTATCGGGGTATTACCTAAAATAACAATAGGGATTTTGGCTGATTTAAAGCTGGAAACTCGGATGTTTATGCTTTTTCCAATAGCCTTTAACATTGTATCTGATCTCAATAATCCAGGATTACCTTGATGAGTGGTATAATCTCCTATAATCTTTACCTCTCCAGTAGAAGGGTTATACTCCCAATTCCATACTATGGACATTTTTACCTCTATTATCATTAAAATATTCTCAGGTCGTTGATCCTGTTGCTTTGTTTTGCATATAGCTACATCTGCTGGAGATCTTGCTGACAATCCTATATCTTCGCAAATCACACTTTGCACCGTAAATGCTCCTGCTTCTTCTGCTATTTCTTCTAAGAGTTCTTTAGTCCATTTTTCTGTAAAACTTCCAATAAAAGCATTTCTACTTTGAAGTGTGGTTTTAGTTCCTTTGTAATTTTTAGGCCAATAAGCTAAATATTCGCCATTCTCAGTCACATAAAAAAGTTGTTCAGGAGTAGCAACTTCTAACGTTTTCATAAAGAATTCTTTTTCTACGTCTTTACTCCATAATCTTGTTTTATTCATTGTCTTTTCTCCGATTTGATTTTTCACTTTTATAGGAGCTATAAAATTCCAGAAATTTCTGGCTAGATATTAATAAATTATTTTTTAGCTTACCAGTCATTTACTTATATCCCTTCAATGGCACTTTTCTTTGTTTTTCGAGCCATTTATCAATATCAGATTTCTTGAATCTCCATTGATTGGCTATTTTGAGAGCAGGAATTTTTTCTCTTTCTAACATTTTATAAAGGGTATGTTTGCTTATTTTTAGATATTTTGCTAGTTCTTCCAATGTTAAGAGTTCTTCCATAGGGTCGCCCCCTTTGGTAAATAATTGTTTATTTTTGTATATATTAGTATATAACTTTTTCTATTAAAATCAAATAAAAAGATATTTTTCATACTCGCCAGGGCAAATTATTTTCAAAGGAGAGTATCAGGACGATATTAAAGAATCCTCTGTATGTGGGGATGGTTAGGTATAAAGATAAAGCCTATAGAGGAGAACACGAAGGTATTGTTGATAAGAAGAAATTTAAAAAGGTTCAGGCTCTACTTAAGGAAAATCAAAGAGAAAGAGGAAGAATAGAAAAGAACAATCATCAATATCTCCTAAAAGGAAAAGTCCGTTGTGGAAGTTGTAAATCCTTTATGACTCCAAAATCTGCAAAAAGTGGAAGATATTTTTATTACAGTTGTACGGTAAATGAACGGTTTGGGAAAAATCATTGCTCTATAAGGAGAGTCTCTGCTCCAGCACTTGAAAGAGTGGTTGTTTATGGGATTAAGGAAATTAGAAAGAAAAGGGAACTACTTGAGGAAATGATTGAAAAGGCAAATCATCTTTCAAAGGTTGATATTAAACTTCTTGAGGGAGAAAAAGAGGCAAAAGAAAGGGAACTTCAGCAGATTGAAGAGACCATAAGAAGATTTATTGAGTCTCTTAAAGATGGGACAAAGACACTAAAACTCATTGAGGATGAACTTGAGAAACTGGAAAGGGAAAAAGATGAACTTGAAAAAGAGATAAACCTTTTAAGGATACAGATTGAGGAAAGAAAAAGATATACCGTTGATGGCAGAGTTCTTAAAAATTATCTTGATGAATTTGATTTTCTTTTTGACCGTCTTAAACCAGTTGACCAACAAAGGCTTCTTCAGGTTCTTTTAAGAGAAGTTGTCTTCTATAGGGACAAAATAAAAATAAGCCTCTGGGATTTACCACCCACAGGCTTATCTCTTCAGGAAATCCTCTATACTGATTGGTTCGCCAATAGTCAGATATGGCTCCCCGGGACGGACTCGAACCGCCAACCTAGTGGTTAACAGCCACCCGCTCTGCCGATTGAGCTACCGGGGAACAAATCTATTAAATAAATAACAAATAATCCTGAAGAGGTCAACAAGTACAACAACTCATCAGTAATTTTTGGCAAGAAACAAATTAATTTTATAGCTTTTTGCTTTTATAACAATCAGTTACAGAACTTTCAAATGATCCATAGGTTTTTAGATATTCTGATATTCAGAACTCTATTTAAAAACATCTCTTTTCTACTTCTTTCATTTTTGAGAGCTTAAATGTAGAATTCTTAATATATATTGTCAAGTATAGCTAAAAATTAATAACTATATCAAGTCCCATGTTTTTAACAGCAGCCATTCCTCCCTGTAGGTTATAGCTATTCTTATAGCCATGATGCTTCAAAATCAGCTGAGCCTCATAGGATCTGACACCAGTATTACATATGAGAACAATCTTTTTATCTTTTGGCACTTCAGAAATCCTCTTTTTAAGCTGCCCTTGTGGTATGTTTTTCCAGATATCAGGATATTTTTCTACATATGCTCCCGCATTTCCCCATTCCCTGCAGTCTAAAAATAAAATATCCTCTTTATTTCTATTTATCCACCATTCAGCAAAGGTCTTTAAATCGATCATTTGAGCCTTTCCCTGCATAATGTTTTCTGCAACATTTGCAACAGCATTTAGTATATCCATAGCAGAAGAAAATGGAGGAGAATAAGGAAGTTCAAAATTGCTCACATCTGAAACATGAGGTCTGTACTTTAAGATTCCAGCTATAGCCCCTACTCTTCCCATTACAGCATCTTTGCTCTTTCCAAGTCCTTGAATCCCTAGTACCCTTCCTGTGCCATTTTCTACCACAAGCTCTAAGAACATCATTTCCTTCTCTGGATAAAAGTGAGCTCTGTCAAACTGGGCAACAAAGGCACTAAAAGAATCAAACCCTTCTTTTTTTGCTGTCTGGATTGAAAGGCCAGCACTTGCTACAGCTATATCAAATAGCTTTATAACAAAGCTTCCAACTGCTCCTTCAAACCTTTGTTTTCCTCCACAAATATTTGTCCCAATTACTCTTCCCTGCCTGTTTGCTAAGGAACCAAGAGGAAAATAGCTAAACTTTTCAGTAATCAGGTTTTTTATGCAAACACAATCACCACCTGCATATATATCAGGATCAGATGTCTGCATATATTCATTTACAAGTATTCCTCCCAAAGGAGAAAGCTCAAGCCCTGCCTTTTTTGCAAGCTCTGTATTTGGTTCAACACCAATGGCCACCACGACAAGGTCTGTTTCAATCTCTCTTTTGTCTGTAATAACCTTTTCTACCCTATCTTTTCCCTCAAAGCGAACTGCTTTTTCTGAAAGGTAAAACCTTATTCCATGCTCTTCCATGTGATATCGCGCCATTTTCGCCATATCATAGCTGATAATTCCGGGAAGTATCTGATCCATCACTTCTAATACACATGTTTCAATCCCCCACATATCTGAAAGAGCTTCAGCCATCTCAAGACCTATAGCACCTGCACCTATGACCACGGCCTTTCCTACTTTGCCAGAGGCAATTTCATTTCTTATCTCAATAGCCTTGTCTAAACCAGATATTGTATATACCCCAGGAAGTTCAGAACCTGGAATATTTAATCTCTTAGGCACACTTCCAGTAGCAATTACTAACTTGTCATATGGAAACTCTCTCTCCTGACCTGTCTTGAGATCCTCTGCTTTTACTGTCTTTCTTTGCCTATCTATATCTATTGCCTTGATATTCAGAAGCACATTTACTCCTTTGCAGTCCTCAAAAAATTTTACATCTCTAAGCATATGAAAACTTGTATTCCTAAGTTCATCAGCACTACTTACATCACCAGAGATAAAATAGGGGATCCCACATCCTCCATATGAAATAAGTTCTCCCTGATCTATCATCACCACATTTGCATCTGGATCAACCCTTTTTACTCTACATGCCACCTTTGGCCCTAAAGCTACAGCCCCAATAATTAGTATATTCTGCTGAGACATAACTTTTTCCCTCCTTGAAATTGGTGAATTATTGAAAAAACGGGTTTGTGAGTCTTTCTCTTCCTATGGTAGTTGGAGGTCCATGACCCGGATATACCCTTATCTCATCCCCTAAGGGAAATATCTTCTGTATCACATTTTGAACAAGCATATAATGGTCTCTTTCAGAAAATGTCCTTCCTATAGAACCAGCAAATAATGTATCTCCAGTAAAAACAACCCCATCTGTATAGAAACATACACTTCCTGGAGTATGTCCTGGTGTATGAATCACCTCTATATCATAGTTACCCACATAGAGATGAAGATCTTCAGAAAGAGCACCATCAGGCTCAAACCTAAGTTCTCCGGCGTCTAATGGATGGATAAGCACAGGAGCTCGTGTTATATTTCTTAATTCATAAGCACCCTCTACATGATCAAAATGGCCGTGAGTAAGGAGTATATATTTAATACTTAGTCCTAAGTTTGTAATTTCCCTTGTTATTCTGAATACTTCATCTCCGGGATCTATTACAACACCTTCTGCTGTGGTTTCGTCTCCCATAATGTAACAATTTGCCTGATAAAAACCTACCACCAATCTTCTAAGCATAAAAATACTCCTTTTTTGCCTTAAGCTAACAAACACTACTGTTACCTGTCAATCCATGTTTGACTCATCTGGGGAGGGTGTGGTAAAGGGGTTTTTCGGATGCGACTGTCGGAAGGATGCTGTCTCTTCGTGGCTTATCTGTGGGGAAACCTCGGAGCAAACGAAAAACCCTTTTGCCCCACTACCGCATTCGCTGTTATTCCTCCTTCGTGAGATAAAAACTTTTGCGTAAGGTCAGTTAATATATTGTTGTCAAGTATAGCTAAAAATTTTTGATTATATCTGTTATTTTCATTCCAAATTCTTCCATCTTCCTGTCAGATAAAGGGCTTGGAACATGAAGGTCTTTGTTTTCAAGGATCTTTTTTGCAAGCTCTATAAATGTCTTTGCTATCTCTGAATCAGGAAACTTTTCTATCACTGTCTTCATTTCAATTTCTGCTTTTAATATCTCATCACTTCTTGGAATGCTTTGAATGAGCTTTGTTTTTGTAAGATTTACAAACTCTTTTACTATATCCAGATTGTCATTTCCTCCTCGACTGTTGTGTATGATTCCTCCAAGCTTTGATCCCCCTCTCTGGCTAAATCTTTTTATGCCTTTCATGATGTTGTTTGCTGCATATAAAGGCATAAACTCTCCAGATGTAACAATGTATATAGCCTGTGCAAATCCTTCTCTTATTGGAACAGAAAAACCACCGCACACAATATCTCCAAGCACATCATAGATTATGACATCCCAGTCTTTTTCAAATATCTTAAGCTCCTTAAGCACCTCCACCATGCTTATAATCCCTCTTCCAGCACATCCAACACCTGGCTCAGGACCTCCTGCCTCTACACATGCAATATTTGAAAATCCGTAAAACAAAAAGTCCTCTTCTTTGTACTTTTTGGAATATCCCTTTTCTCTAAGTGTTCCCAAAACAGTGGGAATCCTTTTTCCCATTATGTTACGGGTAGAATCTGCCTTTGGATCGCAACCTATCTGAAGAACCTTATATCCTAAGAAAGAAAATGCAGCTGAAAGATTTGATGCAATTGTGGATTTTCCTATTCCTCCTTTTCCATATATGGCAATGCTTATCCTCTGCTTTCCCATCACATTCCTCCACCTGTAAGTTCTTTTTTTGTTTCTTCTCTTATCATCTTTGCAAGATCAGAAAGCTCCTTTAAAGAAAGTGGTTTTGGAATTGTAAGATCTGAATCTTCAATAATGTCTTTTGCAAGTTTTCTGAATCTTTCTGCTATATCAGATTCAGGATATCTCTCAATTACTGTCTGTCCATAGACCTCACTTTCTGCTATTTTGCTGCTTAAGGGAATAGCTCCTATTATCTTTGAGCCAACCTTTTTTGCAAACATCTCAACAAAACTTATGTCATCCAATCCTCCTCTTACATTGTAGATAAATCCAGAAAGCTTTGTTCCTCCTCTTTTTGCATATCTTTCAATTCCCCTGCAGATGTTATTTGCTGCATATATGGAAAGATAGTCTGCTGATGTAACGATGACGACTTTGTCAGCCATACCATGCCTTAGGTTCATTCCAAAACCACCGCATACAATATCACCAAGAACATCATATATGACAACATCTGGTCTGTATCTTTCAAATGCACCTGATCTTTTTAAAAGCTCTATAGCAATAACAATTCCTCTTCCAGCACATCCAACACCTGGCTCAGGACCTCCTGCCTCAACACAAAGAATCCCATTATATCCCTCAAATACAACTTCATCAGGATCTATCTCTTTTCCATATATAAACTCATCTATGTCAAGCTGGCTTTCATATTTTTGTTTTAAAACTGCTGATACAGAAGGAATTTCTCTATCTCCCCTGAGATTCCTTGTGCAGTCAGACTTGGGATCACAGCCTATCATCATTACCTTAAAGCCATCCTGAGAAAGAGCTGCTGATAT
>JAMOPX010000188.1 GCA_027064285.1 Desulfobacterales bacterium
TTAAAAAATTTGAGTCCAGGCAATGGCATCCTAAAGGAATTTGGGAAAAGGAACAGATTTTTTCATCTAAAGAAGTGACAAAGAGAAATGGACAAAACCACCACCAGTCATGTAAGTGTACCACAAATGGAATTTTTTCTTGTATTGCTATTTCTATAAGACCAGCACCAAGTCCCTGAAGGGCATGAAAATGGATAATATCAGGAGAGGTTTTATATAAAAATTCCTGAAAATATTTATTGGCCAGCTCATTAAAATAATTTTCTTTTTTATTAGGATCTAAATAAGGAGTTATATTAAAATGCCACCACGAATAATTAGGAGTTTCATCTATATATAGTTTTTCCTTTTTATCCTTTCGAGTGCCTGAAAATATAAAGACTCTATGGTTTTTGCTAAGATGATTGGCAAGGTCATTTACTATATTCACTGCTCCAGAAGAAAGCTCTTCTTTGCCAAAGAGACATATTACTTGAGCAATTCTCATTTTTTTAACAGCCTTTCTTTTAATAAAACCTGGATAGAATGATTTAAAATAGTATCATTAATATTCCACTTTGTTATAAAAGATTCCAATTTTTCTTCATTAGCAAGTTTTTCCGAAAGTTCAATAAAAAATTCATCAAACCAGAATTCACTTCCATCATCTTTCCTTTTAATAAGAAAATGAAGTAAATTGGATATATATGCTTTTTGCTCAAGGACAATATAATTTTTTTTATACATTTAAAATAACTTCCTTATGTGAAAAAAAAGATTTTTCTTTTTAAGCTCTCCAATTTTTGCATCTTTTTCTTTAAGTACCTTTTTTAAATCATTTACCTCCCAGCTAAGCTCTCCAATTCTCTCATCTCTTTCTTTAAGTACTTTTTTTAGATCATTTACCTCCCACGTAAGCTCTCCGATTCTAGCATCCTTTTCTTTAAGCACCTTTTTTAAATCGTTTACTTCCCAGCTAAGCTCTCCAATCCTCTCATCTCTTTCTTTAAGTACCTTTTTTAAATCATTTACCTCCCACATAAGTTCCAGTCTAAACTTTTCCATATTAATCAGCATATCTATATTAAAATCAGAAAAATGCTTTAAGTAAAATTGTCGTCTGGCCTTTTCATGGGCTTTATTTCCGTGTCTTCCAGTAATAGTGGCCTGGCCAAAAATCCTATAAACAGCTACATCTTTTTCTAAGTAATTAAAAGTGCAAATCTTACCAAGTCGATAAAGCCAGTCCCAATCTTCAAAAATAAAGAAATTTTCATCAAAAGGTTCAACTTTCTCTATGATTTTCTTTGGAGCGAGAAAAGAGATTAATGGGATATAATTGGATAAAAAAAGTTTATCTAATATAAATGGGTTGCCTATATCATATAGATATTTTTGATTATCCCCATCATATACCCTGGTTTTTCCGTAGACTGGAAGATTATTCTTCAGACCTGCTATCAAAAGATCCGCAACACCATTTGGTAAGTAAATATCATCGTCATCTAAAAAACCAATCCATTCTCCCCTGGAATTACTTAGACCAGTATTAGCTGCAGCAGACCTGCCTTTAGAAGGTTGAGAAATATACTGAGTGCTGTAAATCTTTCCTTTAAATTCTTCTATAATAAATTCTACATCCTGGCCACCGTCATTGACCACCACAGCTTCAATATAAGGATAGGTCTGATCAGCTATACTTTGTAAGGCCTCTTTTAAAAGATAAGGCCTATTTTTTGTGCGAATAATAATAGAAACCAGGGGAAAAGATAGAGGTAAAGAGGAAAGATAGTTTTCTCTTCTCAATAATATAAAAGGTGTTTGATCCTTTTCTAATTTCCAGAAACCTTCTGCATATTGTACATGAGAAGGAAGAGTAAGAGAACGACTGCGGTTTAAAGCCAGGGCGATTTCATGAAAGGGATGTTTTTTAATTTGAGATTTAAAAAATTTAATGGCCTTGATTTTATCCGTTGCACTCTTTGATATATCAATTAATTTATTTACTTCTCCCTGCCGGGAAATCTCATAAAGCCAGATCTCTCCTTTGAAATCTTGCTGCTTTAATTCTGCCCAGGTATAAAGGAGTATTTTTCTGTGGTCTGGATGAAATTCTAAAGGAGAGGGTAAAAAGACCGTTTTTGGAGCAACTTTTTTTATAATTTCATTAAATTTTTTTATAAACTCTCCAGAAGAGATATTTCTATCTGGTAAATCAAAGAAAAACCATTCACTGATACCTAAAAATTTAGCTGCTTCTATAAATTCTTTTTTTCTCTCTTCTTCATCTCCATAGAGTTCCCCTTTAGTAACCACAGCCACAGAGATTTTTATATCCTGTTTTTTTGATGCCAATAAAATAGTTCCTCCCATCCCTATGGTCTCATCATCTGGATGGGGAGAGAGAATAAGCCATGGAGATGGCGGAAGGTCAGATGGATGATAAGGTATTAAATCCTGCTCTTGTAGCATATACGAACCCAATTTTAATTAGTTTGGTATTAGTTCAGTTCAGCAAAATGTGTTTTTTTGTCCTGAAAGTTAAAAGTATAAGCTACTAATGAAAAAGTAGCAAATCCTTATCATAAGGTATATTTTTTGCTAGGGTATTAATATGAAACTCTCAGGATTAATCCCAAAATTTTTTCTTATCCTTGTTATTTTTATATGTTCAGGTAGCAATCTCCTTTTTGCAAAAGATATACATTTTTTTGATGTTCAAGAAAAGCTTCTAAATAGGATTAATGAGCTGCGAGCCCATCCAAGACTTACTGCTCAACAACTAGGACTTAATCCTTTAATAATTAACCAGACATGGCAGGGAATGGATTTTAGGGTTCCCTTTTATCAGGTTGAATTAAATGAAAATTTAACAAACATGGCAAAGGCACATATTATTGAGATGATTGAGAAGGAATATATTGGTCATCAGTCAGATGTGGGAAATACTTTAGAGCAAAGAGCCAGATACTTTGGTTACAACGGTATTTTTAATGGTGAAAGTATTGCTGTATTTTGTTTTGAAAATTTTGTTTCTGTAGATAATGCAATTAATATTCTATGGACAGATATGGTCAAAGATGCCTTTTATCGTATATCTGCAGAAAGCGCACCTTTACTTTTCCCTTTGTATAAAGACCTTGGAGTTGCATTGGCAGGGACTCAAATAACTCTAAATGGAAATACTTATAATGCATATATTTTATGTATAGAATTTGGTATTCCACAATTTTCTGGCTATTTTGTAGGAAGGATATACCACAATAAACCCTTACCTGAATATGGTATTTACAATTTAGAGATCAAGAGCTTTCAAGAAAACAACCCCACATCTATTTATTCAATAAAAAATTTATTCTTAGATGGTAGCTTCTTTGTCCCCTGGGATGGTATTTCTGATCTCTGGATAGAAATTAATGACAAAACAGGCTTATATCCTCCAGAAACAATCATTGTCTATACTCCAACCGTATATATTGAACTGTAAAAATATTTCTTTGGTCAAATTTAACCATTGATGGTCAGATTTGACCAAGGGAAATCCTGTTCTTTAAGTATTGACTTTGAGTTATTACTAATATACCAATTAACTCAATAAAACTAAAAGGATTAAAAATTTTCTTTTAAAAATTATAAGGTATAAACTTTGCATGGTCCATAATAGCCTTTTATCCAAAAGGCTATGTGTATAATGGTAAGGGCTAAAGAGCCTGAAGGTTAAGTTTTTTAAAACAATTTTATTTAATTTTTAAAGGAGGTTAGGTGTATGAAACGATTGAGATTTTGTATGGTGCCCATTGCAGCCACGCTTTTTGTGCTGCTGGCTATGTCTTTTGCATGGGCAAAAGTGGTTGATTTCAGGGCAAATGTAACGCCCACTGTGGTCAAGACAGGTGAAAAGGCCTATTTAGTTGTGGAACTTTTAAACGACCAAGGACAAGTTGATCCCTTTGGGTATCAGGAGGTTAGTGGGTTAGAAGTTGAGGTAGCGAGTTTATTGGGTGATATCCCAAATAATTACAACTCTACCGTAAGCGCAGATGATAAAGGAGTTAAACTAGTAAGTATTGACTACTCTAATAAGCAACCTGGAACAGATACCATTTCTGTTACTTTAAAAGAAAGAATTGTGAACCAAGACACAGGAAATGAATATTGGCATGTTATTAAGAGCCAGAGATTTAATGTAACAATTCAGCAGGCTGAGAATACTGCAAAGAGTGTGGCAGTAACTGATATCTCTCTTCCACAGGCTACCGTAGAAGACGAAGGAAATTATGGAAATTATACAGATCAAAAATGTACTGATCTTAGTTCTACTAATTATGATGGGTGTATAGTTGAGGCAGGAAATCCTTTTATTATAAACTTAAGGGCATGTAAGGAAAATCCATATAATAGTACTACTCCTAATTGCACAAAAGTTACTACACAAAATTCTGATGTCTATGTATATTTAGTAGGCATGGGAAAAACTTACAAAAGTGAAAGTGGCAATTATGCGACTTCTTCAGACGTTTATGAACTCAACGGCACATTTCAAAATGGAGTTGCATCTATTAGAGTGCCTGAAGGAACAGTTACAAAGGCTGGAGTGTATAAAATTTATATTAGCACTGATGGAAAGAAAAATGATATTACAGGTGAAAATAAGGCAATAGAAAGAAGTAATTACTATGTAAAAATCTCTCCAAGAAAGGCTGCAAAAGTAAAAGTAGAAGTTAACGCAATTACTGCAGACCAGACAGGAAAGGCATGGTGCTGGTGGAACTCTACTAACGGAAACGGAAACCAGAGTTCTACAGTTGTAGCTAAATTGTTAGACCAATATGGTAATATTGCAGACAATTCAACTTTTGAAAGGGATACTGATAAAGTAACGATTAAGCTTAAATATAATAACTATAATATAGCAAGTTTTCAATTTAGTAAAAACAGTAATATGACTGACTCAGAAAACTTAAACTGCCAGGCAGCAAGTTCAAGTTTTAGGAGTATAAATAGTAATGATAGAGAAGAGCATTCTTTAACAGTTAATCTGGATAGAAATGACTTAAATCTAGAGCAGGTTAATGAGTCCCTTCCTGTTAATGTATATGCAAATTATTTAGTTTTAAATGGTACTGCATTTAATGATATAAATAAATTCATGCCTACAGCTTCTGGTCTTATGAGTAATTCAACTATTAATCATATTATATTAACGGCAGGGAATCAAACTGCTGGTGGAATTAACGGAATTCAGATTATAACTACACTTGGCGGTACTACTGGTAAGCAACGCTTAAAATTCACTTTTTTTGGCACAAATGAGCAAAATGTACAAGTTAATAATACAGCCAATGGCACAATTGGCTCAGGAGACTTAGAGATTAATAATCTGGCAGCTGCATATGATGTTCTTAAAAAGAAAGCTTCTAATAATAGCACTTGTGTCTGGTTAGAAGATGACACTGGACAGAAATACTTACCAAAGACTTGTACTCAGGTTAATGCTACTGCCTTTCTAGGTGCAGCAAAACCAAGAGATATCAAAATCTATCAGATTAAGAGCTACCGTTATTTCCCAAATGGCACATCTCAAGTAGACTGGCATGAGGTAACAGGAGACATTACTCTTTCTGGTAATCCAGATGATGGAATTAAACTTACTCTAAAGGACTTTAATGCTACAATAGGAGGAGGAGATAACGGAACAAAGTTATATCTTGTTAAATCATTGCAGGATAATAATGCTACAGTAAACTCAACTGAGAAGTTTCCTGAATATACTGCAAGGGTAGTTGATCAATCCGGGAATTTTGCAAATGCGACCATGGAAGTTTCCTGTACTCATACAGACGATACGGTTTCTATTGGTAATGGAATAATACAATGGAAAGATCCTACACTCAGTGAAGCTACGTGTACATTTAAGTCAAAAGATTATGACTTGAGTAAACGCGTAACAATCCATTTTGATTGGTCAGCAGGACCTGATCACGTGAAGATTGATGTTCCAAGTGATTATGTATTGACCAACTCAAAGGCTCCTTTAGTCCTTTCCTTACGCAAGGCAGATGATACTCCCTATGATGATACTGTTAATGGTAATTATACATTATACATTAGTGATCCTTCACTAGTAAGGATTTATACTAATAGTTCTATGGATGACAGCTATGAGATAACTAATGGAGACTCAAAGATTAAATGGGACTCTAATGGTGAAGACACTATCTTTGTACGGAGCCTGGCATCAACAGGAGATGTTACAATTACAATTAAAAACAGCGCAGGAACAGTAACAGGAACTAAGACATTACATATTGTTGAAAAAGCATCAGATATCCCAGTTACAGTAGGTAGCATAACTACTTCTCCAGAATCTCTAACACTAATGCAACAGGAAGAGGGAACTATTACAGCAACAGTTAAAGATACTGAAGGTAATCCTATATCTTCAACTGAGGTATCAGTAGATTCTGATAATACAGATATCGCCACTGTTTCTCCAGCTACCTGCACAACAGATGCAAATGGTCAGTGCACCTTTACTGTTACAGCAGGCACCACTCAAGGAACAGCACACATAACTCTAACTGCTCAAGGTCAGAGTGCAGTAGTAGATGTAGAAGTAACAGAACAGCAGGCTCAGTGTGATGCTGACCATCTAAATCTCTGCACAACAGAGGAAGATTGTACTGGTGCTGGTGGTTACTGGTATGACGATGCTTGCCATGAAACACAACAGCAGCAGCCACAGCCAGTTCCAACTGAACCTACAACACAAGAAATTACTGATGTATCCACAGCTCCTGTAAATCTTGGCGCTGTTGCAGCCGGCACAGGCGATACAATGGAAATGGCTCTAAACTTCCCACCATATGAAAATCCAGTAGATATCTATGTAGGCATCTTGCTGCCAACTGGTGACCTTTATGTACTGCAAAGTGATAATACCCTTACTCCACAGCTTGCTCCTTATGCTCATAATGTAACAGAGGCAGTTTCTGCCCAGGTATTTGAGCCCTTTAGCGTATGCACTCCATTTGGACCAGCTATTACGGAAGGAACATATTATGTTTTTAGTCTAGTTGTTCCTACTGGAACAGATCTAGCATCCATGAATGCATATGATCTGCGCTACTACAGTTTTAATGTAAGCTGTGGTGACTAAAGAGCTACTTTAGCTTAACCAAAAAGCCCGGAGATACCCAGATGGTGTCTCTGGGCTTTTTTGGTTAATGCGTTTATGGGTTAATGGGTTGATGGGTTATAGGAGCGCATCTACACATCCACACAACACACATTTACACATCTACTCATTTACACATTCACTTATCACGCACAAAATAGCCCTTATTTTGTCTTTTTTACCAAATCCATATATTTTCAAATTTACACCAAAAAGCGAAAATAAAGGCCATTATGTGGCTCTCAGGGGGAAATAAAGCGTGATTGGTGATTCGTAATTAGTAATTTGGAAAGAAAAAGGCAAATAGGCCCTATGAGTTTTTTCAATTGAAACTTTTTCTTGGCGGGATTGGGGGGATGCTTTTATCCCATTCTTCTATTACGTCTTCTTTAGAAAGAAATTCTTGAATTTCTTCTGGTGGATATATTTGATTCCCTTTTGAGGTTTCAACTATTAGACTGCCGTCTTCGCGTAAAACTCCAAAAAAAAAGGGGGACATGCAAATAAAAGCATTATTTGTCTCGTATATTTTACTGGGATGGTGCTGGGAAACTTAAAGTCTTCCCTCTTGACATACTTATCATGGATGTCACCTTTTTCAGTCTTTTTTTTCTTTAAGTTGACATAGTTCATTATAAAAGCTATACTCTTTAATATACTCCTAAATGAAGGAGGTTGGACAATGTATAAAAAAATTGTATTCTTTTGTATATGTTTTTTATATTTTGAAAGTGTATTTGTCTACGCTATAAACTTACAGGAATATTTTCCTACTCAGCCAGGAGATGGGTGGATTTACTTAAGCAAAGACATAGAAAATGGTATTGAAAACCAAGATTATATAG
>JAMOPX010000189.1 GCA_027064285.1 Desulfobacterales bacterium
TCACAGCAAAGATACAGCCCCGTATCCCAAAGGAATGTTGACTTTGCATCAGCGATAGTATACCAAGTATATTTGCTGAAATGATTAAGAGATACATAGAAAAAGTCTCTGTTATCGATTCCTGTGATAAGGAAATAGAAGAACAACCACAAGCAAGAATGAAAAAATTATATGAGCTAATAAACCATACTGCTGACTTAGGAATAAAGGTAGAAGGGAACAATCTGTCCCAGCTCTTTAAAAATGCAGCGTTTGCCTTGATTCATCTTATATTTGGGCAGATTCCTGAGCCAGATGAAAAAGCAACAAACATTTCTGTAAGCATAAAAGGAGAAGATCTTTCAGATCTTATGGTAAACTGGTTAAGTGAAGTGCTTTATCTGTTTGAAGGAGAAAAAAAGGTTGTATGTGATATAGAAGTGCGCCAGATTTCTGAAAAAAAACTTTATGCTATATTGACTATAACTGAATTTGACAGGAAAAAACATCCTGTTCAGTATGAGATAAAGGCTGTAACATATCATCAGCTAAGTGTGGTTCAAAAAGATTCAAAATGGATAGCAACTATAATATTTGACGTATAAAGGATGGCTATGAATATAAAGTTAGAAAAGATAGATAATTTTAGATGGAGAATACCCAAGACAGGTAGAATGCAAGTAGATGGGCTTATATATTCTGATGAGAAGCTCCTAAAATCTATAAAAGAAGATGAAAGTCTTGTGCAAGTAGCAAATGTGGCTACACTGCCAGGCATTGTAAGATACTCTCTTGCCATGCCAGATATACATTGGGGATATGGTTTCCCTATAGGAGGCGTTGCTGCATTTGACATAGAAGAAGGGATTATTTCTCCTGGTGGAGTTGGATATGATATAAATTGCGGATGCAGACTTATGACTACAAACCTGAGGGCAGATGAGATAAGGCCTTATCTTCAAAGGCTTGTAAATGATTTATTCAGGCACATACCAACAGGTGTTGGTTCAACAGGGGCTATTAAGCTTTCTAAAAAGGAAGAAAAAAAGGTAGCTCTCTTAGGAGCAGAATGGGCTGTTAAAGAAGGATATGGAGAGTATGAAGACTTGGAAAGGACAGAAGATGGAGGAAGAATGGAAGATGCTGATCCATCTGTACTGAGCGATAGAGCACTTAAAAGAGGAGAAGATCAACTGGGTACTCTTGGTTCTGGAAATCACTTTTTAGAAGTTCAGGTAGTAGAACATATATATGATCATGAAAAAGCAAGGATATTTAATCTATTTGAAGGACAGGTGACAGTACTTATACATTCAGGATCAAGAGGATTTGGGCATCAGATATGTGATGATTTCTTAAAAGAAATGGCAAGATATGTGGTAAAGGAAAATATATATCTTCCTGACAGACAGCTTGCATGTGCATGGATAAAATCTGATCTTGGAAAAAGATATTGGTCAGCTATGGCATGCGCTGCCAATTATGCATGGGCTAATCGTCAGATTCTTATGCACAAAGCAGAAGAAGTAATGTGCAAAAGTCTTTCTATCAGCCCTAAGGAGCTTGGAATGAAACTTCTGTATGATGTTTGTCATAACATCGCAAAAAAGGAAAAGCATGTTGTAGATGGACAGGAGATGTGGCTCTGTGTTCATAGAAAAGGGGCTACAAGAGCACTTCCTCCGAAACATCCTCTTTTGCCAAAGGTCTATAAAAATACTGGCCAGCCTGTGCTTATTCCAGGAGATATGGGCACATACTCATATGTGCTGGCAGGCGCAGAAGGAGCAATGCTTGAGACATTTTGTTCCAGCTGTCACGGAGCTGGCAGGGTGTTAAGCAGGGCAAAGGCAATAAAAGAGGCAAAAGGAAGATCAATAAAAGAAGAGCTTGAAAGTAAAGGAATATTTGTTCAGGCAAGGGGAAAAAAGACCTTAAAAGAAGAGATGCCAGATGCCTATAAGGATGTAGCAGAAGTGGTAGATGTGGTACATGGAGCAGGTCTTGCATTAAAGGTGGCAAGGCTAAGACCCCTTGCTGTTATAAAGGGATAAGGAGGTGAAAAGATGCAGATACTTATTCTTTATTATTCAAAAGGTGGAAATACAAAAAAGCTTGCAGAAGCTATTGCAAGAGGAGTAGATAAGGTAGATGGGGTAAAAGCGGTTCTTAAAAGAACAGATGAAGTAACCAAAGAAGATTTTTTAAACTCTGACGGAGTAATAGCTGGATCCCCGGTCTATTTTGGAGTAATGTCCTCTGAGCTAAAAAAGGTATTTGATGACTTTGTAGGGATAAGAAAGCAGATGGAAGGAAAAGTAGGTGCAGCATTTGCCACATCAGGTCATCACACAGGCGGAAAAGAAACAACCATGATGTCAATTATCCAGTGCCTGCTTATATATGGAATGATTATCGTAGGGGATCCTATGTCTGCTACGGGTCATTATGGTATTGCATGTGTTGGAGCTCCGGACAAAGAAACAGAAGAGAACGGAGAAAAGCTTGGTCAAAGAGTAGCAGAGGTGGCAAAGAAGCTGAGAGGATAGAAAGCGTGTATGGAATTCCAATTACTTAAGCAAATTTTATCAGATATAAAAGAGAATAGAATAACTATAGAGGAAGGAATAGAAAAGCTAAAGGATCTTCCTTTTAAGGACCTTGGGATTGCATGTGTGGATCATCACAGAACAGTAAGAAAAGGTTTTCCTGAAGTGATATTTGGAGAAGGGAAGGAATCAGAAGAGATAATCTCTATAATAGAAGAAATGAAGGAGAAAAAAGAAAATATTCTTGTTACAAGGGTTTCTGAGAAAAAGGCAAGAAAGATAAAAGATATATATCCGGAAGCAACATATCATAGAAGAGCAAGAGCGCTAACATTGATAAATACTCCTGTAAAAAGCTCTGGAAAAGGCACAATACTTGTGGTATGTGCGGGCACATCTGATCTGCCAGTAGCAGAAGAGGCATTTATTACAGCCAAGTTTTTGGGAAATCCTGTAGAAAAGATATATGATGTTGGGATTGCAGGGATTCATAGGCTTTTTGCCTATATAGACAAGCTGAGAAGGGCATCCGTAATAATTGCTGTGGCTGGCATGGAAGGGGCACTTCCAAGTGTTATTGCAGGACTTGTTGAAATCCCGGTTATTGCTGTTCCCACAAGTGTGGGTTATGGGGCGTCTTTTTCTGGCATTTCTGCTCTTCTGGCAATGTTAAACTCCTGTGCCCCTGGCATAGCTGTGGTTAACATAGATAATGGGTTTGGAGCAGCATATATATCCACCCTTATAAATAGAAAATGAAAGAAATATTCAAAAAAATAGAACAAAGCAGAGATCTCATCATATATTTACAGAAGGAATTAACCAAGAGAGTAGCAATTGGTCCAGAGAATGGAGGGGATGGGGAATATGAAAAAGCCCTTTTTATAAAAAGGGCTTTAGAAGACCTCCAGCCAGACAAAATAGATGAGATAATTGTTCCAGATAAGAGGGTAAAGAGTGGATTCAGACCAAATCTTATAGCTAGATGGAAAGGAAAAGAGTTCAGCTCAAATATATGGGTTCTTGTACATTCTGATGTAGTCCCACCCGGCGATCTTTCCCTATGGAGTGGGGATCCCTATGAGATAAGAGTAGAAGGAGACAAGATCATTGGAAGAGGAGTTGAGGACAATCAGCATGCATTTGTAAGTTTTTATATTGCTATTAAGGCTGTCTTAGATACTGACAAGGAACTTTTAAGGAATCCTGTTGGACTTGCAGTTGTAGCAGATGAAGAGACAGGGAGCAAATACGGACTCAAATATGTGTTAGAGCACCATAATGTGTTTAAAAAACAAGATCTCATAATTGTTCCTGACGGTGGAAATGAAGAAGGCACTATGATAGAAATTGCTGAGAAGTCTATGCTGTGGGTTAAATTTGAGGTGCTTGGGACCCAGTGTCATGCAAGCACACCAGATAAAGGAAACAATAGCCTTTATGCAGCAGCAAAGCTGATCGTAAATCTAAAAACATTAGCAGAGGTCTTTTCAGAAAGAGATCCTCTTTTCAGTCCACCATACTCTACATTTGAACCAACAAAGATAGAAGCAAATGTTGAAAACATAAACACGGTTCCAGGAAAAGATGTGTTTTATATGGACTGCAGAGTGCTTCCTTCGTATAAACTGGATGAGATTATTTCGGAAATAAAAAGAATATCAGTCTCTGTAGAGGAAGATTTGGGTGTGAAAATAAACATACACACAGAATACAGATTGGACGCTCCAGAACCAACTCCCAAGGACTCCTTAGTAGTAAAAGCACTTTCTAAAGCAATAAAGGAAATAAAAGGAAAAGAAGCAGAGATAAAAGGAATAGGTGGGGGCACAGTTGCTGCTTTTTTAAGAGAAAAAGGCCTTCCAGCAGTTGTATGGTCTACTGTTTCAGATACGGCTCATAAACCAGATGAATACTGTCTGATATCAAATATAATAGACGATGCAAAAATAATGGCTTATTTGATGTTAGAAAGATGGGACAAATATGGCAAATAAAAATCGGGGCGGAGGGATTTGAACCCCCGACACCCTGCTCCCAAAGCAGGTGCGCTTCCAGGCTGCGCTACGCCCCGATTACTTCTTATAGTTTACTTCTTTTTTTTTCAAAATCAAGTTCTTTTTGAACCTGTTTGAAAAATATTTTGAACAGGCTTAATGCTTTTTGTTATAAATTCTGAATTCTAAAGGAGAAAGACATATGCAAGAAACCTTCTTTGGTTCTGATATAGTGGATATGGTACTCAATGCAGGATTAATGGCAAAATTTGTACTGATTGTCCTGCTGATCTTTTCAATAATAAGCTGGGCAATAATATTTATGAAAATAAGGCTTTTTAATAAGATAAAGACAGAATCAGAAGAATTCTTGGAGCTCTTCTGGGAAGAGAAGAGTTTTAAAAGACTATATAATATGTCCAAAGAGATGGAATACAGTCCTATTGCTTTACTTTTCATAGAAGGATATGAAGAGATAAGGAGAATAAGAAAAGCTTATTCTGAAAACGTGAATCAAACATTAATTGTAGGAGAGCTGGAAAGGGTACTGAACAGAATTATAATGGAACAAATGCAAGAATTAGAATATGGGATTGGATTCCTTGCCACCACGGGAAATACTACTCCTTTTATAGGACTTTTTGGAACAGTGTGGGGGATAATGAGCGCCTTTCACGGAATAGGACTGAAAGGATCTGCGAGTCTTGCAGTAGTTGCGCCTGGGATTTCAGAGGCACTTATTACGACTGCTGCTGGCTTAGCTGCAGCAATCCCTGCTGTAATAGCGTTTAATTACTTTAATAACAAGCTTTCCCATATAAGAGCTGATATGGAAAGTTTTGTTTCAGATTTTCTGAACATAGCAGAAAGATATATGCTAAGGAAGACACCAAAGAAAGCAATCGACAAAGAAGAAAAAAAGGAAGAAGAAGGTGAAAAAAGCAATGCCTGATAAAAAACTTATGTCAGATATAAATGTTACTCCATTAGTAGATGTTATGCTTGTGCTTTTGATCATATTTATGGTTACAGCTCCTATGATGATTGAAGGAGTAAAAGTAAACCTACCAAAGACCACAACCAAGTTTATAAGCACAAAACAAGAGCCTCTTGTTCTTACTATAACAAAAGAAAAAAAGATCTTTATACAAAGATATGAGGTAAAATTAGAAGGTTTGGGAGATAAATTAAAAAGGATATTTGCAAACCGAAAGAATGAGCAACTTCTTATAAAAGCAGACAAAGATGTACCCTATGGGTTTGTGGTAAAAGTAATAGCCCACATTAAGAGGGCAGGTATAAATAAAGTAGGACTTGTTACAGAACCAGAATCAACCAAATAATGGACCATGCACATATTCCAGATAGAAGAAAGAGCATAATTGTTATGGTATTGCTCTCTGTACTCTTTCATGTGGGCATTATCTCAGTAGCAATTTTTGTAACATTCAGATTTTCTTCTCATATGCCAAGATCTTTAAAAGAATATAAATATTATGAAGTAAGCTTAGTAGATATACCAAAAAAGGAATCTAAAAAAAGTAAAAAAATTAAGACAAAAACACATCCATACCTCAAGAAAAAAAGATCTCGTATAATTCAAAAAAAGCAGAAAAGGATTGTGCTTTCCAAAAAGAGGATAAATATTTCAAGAAAAAGGATAAACGAAGAAAAACTTATAGAGCAGGCTATATCCAAGATAAAAAGAAAAGTAAGGAAAAAGAAAAAAAGAGATATAATTGAGCAATCTATCTCTAAAATAAAAAGCCGAGTAGAAAAAGGAGCGGTAAGCAGTAATGTGCAAGAAGAAGGTGCAGAAGTGTTAAACCTAAGGATATATACAAGCATAGCCAAAAGTTGGATCGAGAGCAATTGGATATATCCACCTGCACTTATAGGCTTAACAAAAAAAGATTTGGAAGCTGTGGTTATTATAAGAATAAAAAGAAATGGAGAGATAACAAAGTTCTGGTTTAAAAAGAAATCTAATGATGCTATATTTGACACGTCAATAATAAAGGCAATAGAAAAATCAAACCCCTTGCCTCCTTTGCCAGAGGGATATAAAAAAGGATATGAAGAGATCGAAATCCACTTTAGTCTTTCAGAGCTTGCAAGTGGTTAAGTTCTTTCTGATTATATTCTTTTTTCAGGCTCTTTTTATACCAAAAAAAGGGTTCTGTATTCTTTATATTGATATAAATGCTCCCACTATAAAAAAGCTAAAAATAGCAATCCCTGATTTTACACCTATGGATAAAAGCGAAAAAAGACAGGATCTTAAAACAAAAATTCCCCAGATTATAAAAAATGATCTGAAATTAAGCGCTTATTTTTCAATTATAGAAAAATCTGCATTTCTTACAAATGAAGTAAATCCGGAAAATCCTCGGCTTCAAGATTGGTCTGCTATAGGAGCAGATTTATTAATAGTTGGTAAATACAGGACCATGAGAAAAAGTATTCAAATAGAAGTAAGGGTATTTGATTCATACTGGGCAAAACAGATTATGGGAAGAAGGGCATTAGGAGAGCTAAACCAGCTACGATTTATTATTCATAGGATAGATAATGAGATAATTAAAATCTTAACAGGTGCTTCGGGTATATTTACCACAAAAGTTGCTTTTGTAAGCAATATAACCGGGCATAAAGAGATTTATATATCTGATTATGATGGATTTAATATTAAACGAATCACATTTTATAACAGCATCACTCTCTTTCCAAGATTTTCTCCTGATGGAAAAGAGATTCTCTACAGTACTTACAAATCTAAATCCACAGGTCCTGTTCTTTATCTAAAAGACCTTAAAACAGGGATAGAAAAACTTATTTCTGCGAGAACTGGTATTAATATTGGGGGAAGCTGGTCTCCTGATGGAAAAAGTATCGTGGTAACCCTCAGTATAAGAGGAAATCCTGACATCTATCTTATAGATACTAATGGTAAAATTCTGAAAAGACTTACAAGATATTGGGGGATAGATTCAAATCCATGTTTTTCACCTGATGGAAAAAAAGTTGCTTTTGTTTCAAACAGATCGGGCTCTCCACAGATATATATTCATGATTTGGAAACAGGAAATGAGAAAAGGCTAACATTCGAAGGAAGATACAATTCTGACCCTGCCTGGTCTTCCAGAAATAGGATAGCATATGCATGTATGTTAAATGGCAACTTTGACATCTGCACTATCAATCCTGACGGGACAGATATGAAAAGGCTGACCAATAATCCTGGAAATGATGAAGCACCATGCTGGTCTCCTGATGGAAGATATATACTCTTTACTTCCAACCGTACAGGTCATTATCAGCTCTACATAATGACCGCAAATGGAGAAAATCAAAGCAGAATCACATCCCTAAGAGGAGACCAGACCTCTCCTTGCTGGGGTCCATGAAAAGGAGGAGGT
>JAMOPX010000190.1 GCA_027064285.1 Desulfobacterales bacterium
CCGCTGGGCTGGCGGGAAGTGACGCCCGTGGAGAGGGCACTGGCGGCGGAACTGCTTTTGGGCAGGTCTACGAGTCATCCCTCGTTGAAGCGGGAATCCCACGGCTTTAGTCGTGGGAGGGTCAACCCTTTCTCTTTCTCATAAAAACTATCACTATGTTATTTTCTTTTAAACATTTTCTCTAATTCTTGGTAGGAAATCTTTTTGATAATAGGTCTTCCATGAGGACAAAAATAAGGAAGCTCTGTTTTGTAAAGTTCTTCTAAAAGGGCTTCCATTTCTTCTAAGCTAAGCGGATCACCAGCTTTTATGGCGCCATGACACGCCATTGTTTTTGTAACATGCTCAATTGGATCTATCTTATTATGACTATCCTCTAATATCTCACTTAAGAATCCGTGCCAGTTGATGTTCTTTAGTATAGGAGGGAAAGAGTTTATTAAAAAAGTATTACTACCAAAATGCGATATTTCTATTCCCATATCTAAAAGAAGATCTATTTTGCTGTTTAAATTGCTCATCTCCTCTGCATTAAGTTCAAGGCGGTATGGCTCAAGAAGTCTTTGGGATTCCAAGTTTCCACTGCTAAGCTCTTTTTTTAATCTTTCATATAAGATTCTTTCATGTGCTACATGCTGATCTATCAATATAAGTCCTTGTTCATCTTCACATATGATATATGTATTTCTCAATTGACCAATTACATGTGGTTTCTTGAATTCAGATATAAGATAAGGAGTCTCCTCTTCTGAAACAAAAGCATTATCTTCCTTCTGAATCACTAAGGAAGGGGTTCGTTTGCAAGAAAAAAGCTCTCTTACACACTTAAAAACAGAGCTATACACTTCAGATTCGTTCTGAAATCTTACTTCCTGCTTTGTAGGATGTACATTCACATCCACCATCTTTGGATCTATATTTAAAAATACCATTCCTTGAGGATATTCGCCTTTTGCAAGTCTTTCACTGCATCCATCTAATACCGCCTTAAGCAACAATCTATCCCTTATGCTTCTATTATTCACATAGAAAAAAAGCCTATCAGGTCTTTTTCTTCTCTTATCTGATATATAAACCCGCACCAGCATATCTTTATATGCTTTTTCTCCTATCTTTATAGAATCCAAAAGTTCCTCTCCAAATACCAAACAGAATCTTGAAACTGGATCCTCAGTAGCTGGTAAATTAAAAAGAGATTTGCTGTTATGCTCAAGAGAAAAATGCACATTTAAATGAGCCAAAGCTATCTTTACAAAAGTTTCTATTATATATCCAAGTTCTGATCTGTCAGACTTTAAAAATTTCCTTCTTGCTGGCACATTAAAAAAAAGGTCTTTTACCTCAACTATTGTACCAGAAGGTGCACCTGTCTCTTCGAGTGAAAGCAGTTTTCCAGCCTCCACAGTAATTTTGTGGCCAAAAAGATGATCATGAGGCTTAGAAGTAATCTTAAGTCTTGACACTGACGCAATACTGGGAAGCGCTTCTCCTCTGAATCCCAATGTTCTTATACAAGACAGCTCGTCTATTGTATAGATCTTGCTGGTAGCATACCTTCTTATACAAATAGAAAGATCTTCCTTTGACATGCCAACACCATTGTCCAGAATCTTGATCAACTTTTTGCCAGACTTTTCTATTATCACAGAGATCCTATCAGCACCTGCATCTAAGCTATTTTCTAACAGTTCCTTTACCACAGAAGCAGGCTTTTCTATAACTTCGCCTGCAGCAATTTTAGCTACTACATCATCAGGAAGGATATTAATACTCTTCATTTTAAAATCTTATTGAATATTTCTACCAAGATAGAAATTGCTTTTCTTGCATTTTCTGGTTTCATAGTTCCCATTCCACAGGATGGAGTAAGAAGAGAGCGGGCAGATACCTCTTTTAAATCCATACCCCATTCCCCAATGGTCTCTAAGCCTTTTCTGAGCTTTTTAAAAAGCTTATCAATATCTGCTTCTTCAAAATCTGAATCTGTAGTTGGGACAATACCCCACGCAATATTTCCTCCATTTTTTAAAAATCTTAAAAGCTCATCCTTGTATAAAAGAAAGTGCTCTATATAGCCAAAGGCATCAAAGCTGATTATGTCTGGACCTGCAGAGATTATTAATGACCAATCCGTATTTGCACAGCAGTGTATTCCTACAAGCACATCCTCTCTTTCCTTGATATAGTCTATAACCTCTTTAAGTGATTCAACGACCCTATCCTTTGATATTGTGGAAAAGGCAGACCCTATGCTTGCAAGATAAGGCTCATCTAAAAATAAAACAGTTTTTTTGCCTGATTCCTTAAGCTTTCTTACCTGCCACAATCCTTTCATTGCTATTCCTTTTGTGCACACATCCATGAGCTCGCTATCTCCTATTATTGCCTTTCCCTGCTGATCCTTGATCGAGCCTGTAAAGGTAATAGGACCTACTGTCTGTCCTTTAATAAAAGGAGCATCAGAATCACTCACAAGCTCAACCATTTTATAAAGTCCTGGTGCATACTCTATACTTATATGGAAGTCAGACAAGTCCTCTGAAAAGAACGATTCATAAAAATGGGTCAGCTCCTTTTCTGGACTAGTGCTTTTTATTGCAAAAACAGCTCTTTTCTCTTCTGACACCCTTAAAAAGGGTATTCCCTCACTAAATTGAATGATCATGTCTTCATATGGACTTCTCTTTACGAACTGTGGCCAAAAAGGCATGTTTGGAAAGTTTTCCTTTATTAAAAGACATGTTTCATCTACATCCAAAAATGGAACACTACCTATTCCCGTAATCGTAAAATCAAATTCATACATAGCTAATCCTCGAAATATATAATAATTTCATTAGGTCTTATCATCTTTAGCTCTCTTTTTATAACGGCTTCTATGTATTCTGGATCTTTTTTAAGTCTTTTCATTTCTCGCCTAAGCCTTTTATTTTCTTTCTCAAGGAGCTTTACTTTATTAAGATGTATTATTTCTTCTTTTTTTAGTTTTCTTAGATTATACAGACCCTGTCTTCCAAAGATAAGACCACAAACAAGAAACAGGATAAAGAATAACCAAAACAAGTAGATTAAATTTAGTCTCATAAAAGATTTTCTTTCACATATTCAGCAGCGTTTTTGAAGAATATTATCCCCTCCCCTTTTTCAGAGGAGAGCTTTTTTGTTCTTGGCCAATCAGGATGGTTTGTAAAGTGATTATAGGCCTCTGGATGAGGCATAAGTCCCAATATCCTGCCTGTTGGATCACATATACCAGCAATATCTCTCAGGGAGCCATTGGGATTTTGTTCATATTGAAGCACTACTTGGTTATTCTTAAAGAGCTTATCTATCACTTCCTTTTTGGCAAAAAATTTTCCCTCTCCGTGTCTTATAGGAAGTTCTATTGAATCTATGCCCTTAGTGAATACACATGGAGACCGGGTATTTATCTTTAACCTCACCCACTTATCTATAAAATTGCCAGAATCATTTGATATAAGAGCACCTTCTCTGCTCGAGTAGTTTCCATCAACCGCGGGAAGTATACCCAGATTAACTAAGGTTTGGAATCCATTACATATACCTATTATGAGCTTTCCATCCTCTATGAATTTCGTTAATTCATCAAAGATATGGTTTTTGAGCTTTGCTGCCAGTAAAACCCCAGCTCCATGATGATCTGCCCAGCTAAATCCACCAATAAAGGCTATTATATGAAAATTCCTTAAAAGAGACTTGTTGCTTATAAGATCATTTATGTGAATTCTATAAGAATCTATACCAGCAACTCTGAAGGCATAATCTGTTTCATAATCACAGTTAAGACCATATCCTGTAAGAACAATAGCTTTTACTTTCTTTTCCATACCTTTTTTGCAGATCTTATAAGTTTGTCTATATTCAAAGGTCTCTTGTATATAATAAAAGAACTATTTTTAAGTCGGTCAGCCCTTTTATAAATCCATGTATCAGGCAATACATCTATAATAAAAAACAATGCCTTTGATTTCTTTATAAAAGGCATTACTGCTGAAGGACTGAGCTTAGAGATCAGATTAGAATCAATAATTACAAGTTTTAACTTGCTGTTTTTCATGCATTTTTTCCCATAATCCCATGTCGGAGCAAATATAACAGAAATGTTCTCCTCTTTAAGGAGCTCGCATATGAGATTATTAAGGATAAATCTATCATCTCCTATAAAAAGCACTTTCTGGGAATCCTGTTCTTTCAGCATATTTATCAAAAAGGGAATTTGATAGAACTTGGTGTTTAACCTAACATATTTTTAAACTCAGTTTCAAGGATGTTGAATAATTAAGGAGAATAGAAATGGGTTCTTTTGCGCATCTTCATGTGCATACAGAATATAGTTTGCTGGATGGCGCTATCAGAATAAAAGATATGCTGAAAAAGGCAAAAGATCTGAACATGCCTGCTGTTGCTATAACTGATCATGGAAACATGTTTGGTATAGTAGAATTTTATGATTTAGCAACTCAACAAGGTATAAAACCAATAATAGGATGTGAAGTATATGTTGCTCCAAATAGCAGAAAAGAGAAGTCAGTTACCAGAAATGGAACACCTACAGATTATCACTTAGTTCTGCTGGTAATGAATGAAAAAGGATATAAAAATCTGTGCAAGCTGGTTACATTGGGCCATCTTGAAGGTTTTTATTATCATCCAAGGATAGATATAGAGCTTTTAAAAGAATACAATGAAGGACTAATAGCGCTTTCTGCATGTCTTAAAGGTGTAATTCCATATCACATAAATATGGACAGGGTGGATATAGCTGAGGAAAAGCTTATAGAACTGTGCAAGATATTTGACAATGAAAGATTCTTCTTAGAGGTTCAGGCAAATATGCTTCCTGAACAATCAAAGGTAAATCAGGTGCTCAAAGAGCTTGGGCACAAACATTCAATTCCTCTTGTGGCAACAAATGACTGTCATTATTTAAACAGAGAAGATGCAGAAGCTCATGACATCTTGCTCTGTATCCAGACCGGAAAGAGTGTGAAAGATGAAAACAGACTGAAATTTCCCAATGATCAGCTCTATTTTAAATCCCTTTCTGAAATGCTTTCTGATATGCCTGGATTTGAAGAAGCCATATACAATACTGGATATGTAGCAGAAAAATGCAATTATGAAATGGAATTTGGAAAATACAAATATCCAGAATTCCATGTGCCTGAAGGAACAAGCTTAGAAGAGATCATTACAGAAAAGGCAAAAAGAGGGCTTGAACTCAGGATTGCTCAGAAAGAAAAAAAAGAAGGAAAACTTAAACCCAGCCTTATTGAAGCATACTGGAAAAGATTAGAGTATGAGCTCGAGGTCTTAAAGCAGATGGGATATGCAGGATACTTCCTTATAGTAGCTGACTTTATTGAATATGCGCGCAGATCAAATATACCTGTTGGCCCTGGCAGAGGCTCTGCTGCAGGCTCTCTTGTGGCATACGCACTTAATATTACAAACATTGATCCCATAGAATATGGGCTTTTGTTTGAAAGATTTCTGAATCCTGGCCGTGTAAGTATGCCTGATATTGATATAGATTTCTGCATGAAGAGAAGAGATGATGTAATAAGATATGTCTCAAAGAAATATGGAAAAGAAAATGTATGCCAGATCATAACATTTGGAAGTATGAAAGCAAGAGCAGTTATAAGAGATGTGGGAAGAGCACTTGATATTCCTTTAAAAGAAGTGGACAGAATCGCAAAGCTCATACCCAACAGTCTTAATATAACCTTAGATGAAGCTATAAAGAGTGAGCCTGAACTGCAGCGCTTGGAAAAGGAAAATGGACAAATAGCAAAGCTATTGAAGATATCAAAACAATTAGAAGGACTTACCAGACATGTCTCAACTCATGCGTCAGGAGTTGTTATAGCTGATAAGCCTCTTGTGGAATATCTCCCCCTGTATAAAGGCGCTAAAAACGAAATAATGACTCAATTTTCAATGGACAGAATAGAACAGCTTGGCCTTATAAAATTTGATTTCTTAGGACTTAAGACACTTACTGTAATCAGACATGCCTTAGATCTTATAAAAGAAAAAAGAGGCATAGAAATAGACATAGACCATATTCCATTGGATGATCCTGCTGTATATCAGCTATGCTGTGATGGAAAAACTACTGGGGTATTCCAGTTAGAAAGCTCTGGTATGAAGGAACTTATGAAAAGGCTTCAGCCTCGTGAATTCAAAGACCTGATTGCCCTTATTGCCCTTTATAGACCAGGGCCACTTGGAAGTAACATGGTAGATGATTTTATAAAACGCAAGCATGGTCAGGTAGAAATAGAATATTTTCATCCATCACTTGAGCCAATCCTTAAAGAGACATATGGAATAATTCTTTATCAGGAACAGGTGATGCAGATTGCAAGAGTTCTTGCAGGATACAGCATGGCAGAAGCAGATGAGCTGAGAAAGGCTATAGGAAAAAAGAAAAAAGAGATCATGGATCAACACAGAGAACGCTTTATCAAAGGTGCAGTAGAGAATGGAGTAAAAAGGGAGCTTGCAGAATATCTTTTTGAGCTTATAGAAAAATTTGGAGGATATGGATTTAACAAGTCTCACTCTACTGCATACGCTATGGTGGCATATCAGACAGCTTATCTGAAGGCTCATTATCCCCTTGAATTTATGACTGCTCTTCTTACCCAAGATATGGGAAATCAAGACAAGACAATAAAAAACCTTGCAGAATGTAGAGAAATGGGAATAGAGATACTTCCTCCTGATATAAATGAGAGTCAGGCAGATTTCACCATAGTAGGAGAAAAGATAAGGTTTGGACTTGCAGCTGTAAAGAATGTTGGCATCAAGGCCGTAAGATCCATCATAAAAGAAAGAGAAAAAAACGGGCCTTTTAAAGATATATGGGATTTTTGCAGAAGGATAGACAACTCAAAGGTAAACAAAAAGGTTATAGAAGGTCTTATTCTGTGTGGAGCATTTGATTTTACAGGTATTTCAAGGGCTCGGCTATTCAATGGCTTGGATGAAATCATGAAGTCCTGCAATGGTTCTTGTGTGTATCAGCTTTCCATATTTGGAGATAATCCAGCTGATATTAAATCAGATAAAGCAGATATAAACATAAACAGAAAGCTTCCTGAAACAGGAGAATGGGATAAAAAAGAAAAACTGAGAAGAGAAAAAGAGGCTCTTGGGTTTTACATCACAGGTCATCCATTAGAAGAATATAGAAACGAGATAAAAAGATACTGTTCCTGCGAGATTCAGGTGCTTTATGAATTAGAAGATAAAAGAGAAGTAAAGGTGGCAGGGGTAATGGAAGGTGTAAAGGTAAAGAGGACAAAGAAAGGAGATAAAATGGCAAATTTAGTGCTGGAAGACATGACAGGCTCTATAGAAGTGATTATATTTCCTGATCTTTTTTCTAAGGCAAAAGATATATTAAAATCTGATGAACCTGTAATGATAAAAGGTGTTCTTGAAGTAAATGAGACATCTCGAAAGATCATAGCTCAGGATATAATTCCCTTAGAAGATGTAAAAAAGAAAGCCATAGTAGGATTGGAGATCTGTTTGGATGAGAAATATATTACTAAGAATCTGCTCTTAAGACTGAGACAGATCGTCTCTAATCATCCTGGAGACCGTGAACTTAGATTCAGGGTGGAAATATCTGAAAATAGTCATAAAAAAGAACTTATCATTTCAGCTCACAAAAGCTTTTATATAACCCCATCTCAAGAAATACTAAACGAGATGCAGAAATTGGTTGGTCCTGAAAAAGTCCAGTTTGTATACAGATGATCAGTATTTTTCCTTAGAGAAAAAAGCTGCTTTTATAAATTCTCTGTTCAGGCGAGCAAT
>JAMOPX010000191.1 GCA_027064285.1 Desulfobacterales bacterium
TAACTCCTTTTAGGTATTATTCTAACTATTAGATGTATTAAAATATAACTAAATTGTTACATATCTGGTAATCAGAAAAATCAACCCTTATTAGAACCCTTACCTTTGACCTTCAGCTTGTATCTAGATTCTCAATTGCATTTTGATAATAGTTATATTATTATTCTATCTGTTAATCAAGAATATATAAGCCTGTTTAAAAGGTTTTTTCGAACAGGCGGCTTATAATAATGAATGATACGCCATTCATCTAGATGATCTCATTGCTATTGTAGTATCTTTTGCTTCAAGAATATATGGCAAAATATAGGTGGCAAGAGAGATGGAGATAACAATAGTTGAAAAACTGGACATTAACAAAAACCAAGCCAAATTACACCCAAAGATAGATATTGGCATTTGGTTGAGGGAGCTGTAAGTATAAAAGAATATCAGAAATAGGATTTGAAAAAGGAAATAATCTAATATATAAAAGACATAGGAAGTGGGCTTAATGACCTTAGGAGATGAAAAATTTAATGTAAAAAAGTAAAAGAGGAAATCTATGAGCGTTAACACAACCACTCTTACCTATGATGTAAGCCTTCCCAAGTTTTTATGGAAGCATCTTCACAGACTTTTTGAGCAAGGGAAAGGAGAAACAAACAAGCTGATAAGGGAGTTGTGGAATGAAGCTGGCTTTTCCATTCTCAAAAGAAAAGGAGAAGCATCAGCGATACTTAAGGGAGTTGTAAAAAGACCTTCTTACATACCATCAAGGATTTTCAGGAACATTCTTGAATGTTCAGGAAGAATAATCAGGAGTCAGATAAAAAGAAAAGAGATTTTTGAAAAGCTTCTGAAAGGGGAGAATCTTAGAAAGAATCTTCTCGTAAGAAATATTTTGAGACAGATAGAGAATCTCAAAAAGAAAGGAAGAAAGCCAGATAATTATTTTCAGCTTTCACCACCTCGGCAAAGTGCAAAAATTTATACTTTGCCTAACGAGGAATAGGAATGCATTATTTTATTTATAAAGATGCGGAGCTTTATTGCGAAGATGTACCAATAAAAGAAATAGCGGATCAGATTAGAACCCCTTTTTACCTTTACTCTCATGCTACCCTTGTAAGACACTTCAATGCCTTTGATAGTGCATTTGATGGAATAAAACATCTGACATGCTTTTCTGTAAAGTCAAATTCAAATATAGCCATACTTAGGCTCTTCGCAAGACTTGGAGCAGGAGCAGATATTGTTTCTGGAGGTGAGCTTTACAGGGCAGTCAAAGCAGGAATTGATCCAGCAAAAATTGTGTATTCAGGAGTAGGAAAAAGGGAAGATGAAATGGAATATGCACTGAAATCTGACATACTTATGTTTAATGTTGAATCTCATCAGGAACTGTTGGTATTAAACAAGGTGGCAGAAAGGTTAAATAAAACAGCGAAGATATCCATCAGGGTAAATCCAGATATAGATCCCAAAACACATCCCTATATATCTACGGGTATGAAAGAAAATAAATTTGGAATAAGCATAGAAGATGCAGTTGAAGAATACAAATTTGCTCATAGACTAAACAACATAGAGATCATCGGCATCTCCTGTCACATAGGATCTCAGCTCTTGGATGTAAAACCATTTGTGGACTCACTTAAGAGGCTACTAATCCTTAAAGGAAAACTAAAAGAAGCGGGAATCTCTATAAGATACTTAGATATAGGAGGAGGGCTTGGGATAAAATATTCTGATGAACAACCTCCTCATCCAATAGAGTATGCAGAGGCAATAAAAAAAGAAATAAAAGAGAATGATATCACTCTTATACTTGAGCCAGGCAGAGTAATAGTGGGAAATGCAGGCATCCTTGTTACAAGGCTTTTGTACAAAAAAGAACAGGGGCAGAAAAAGTTTTTTATTGTAGATGCAGGAATGAACGATCTTATAAGACCCAGCCTTTATGGCTCATATCATGAGATTTGTCCTATTAGAAAAAGAAACACACCACTTGTAGAGGTTGATATTGTAGGGCCTATATGCGAATCAGGGGATTTCTTTGCGAGAAAAAGAAAGATCCAGGACATTGAGGCCGGAGACCTGATAGCAATAATGAGCGCAGGTGCATATGGCTTTGTTATGTCCTCTAACTATAATTCCAGACCAAGACCCTGTGAGGTCATCGTAAAAGGAAAGGAATTTTTTGTTATAAGAGAGAGAGAAACCTATGAAGATCTTATAAGAGGAGAATCTATACCAGCCTTTTTGATATAGGGAGTTATTCTTTTATCTTATAATTACAGTCTTTATTTCTGCATAGAATCACAACATCTCCACTCTTATACCTTCTGATCCTGAGCACCTTTGTTCCACATTCAGGACATGTTCCATCAAAAGGTTCATCCCACATAGCAAACTTACAATCCGGATATCTACTGCATGCATAAAATCTTTTTCCTTTTCTTGTCATCCTTTCTACTAAGGTGCCAGTACATCCCTCTTCTGGACAGGAAATTCCTGTATCCAATACCTTTTTCTCCTCTAAGTTTCTGGTATTCTTGCATTCTGGATACCCGGAACAGGCAAGAAATGGACCATATTTACCCCTTTTTATCACCATAGGCCTTCCGCATAGCTCACACACCTCGTCTGTTATCTCTTCTTTTCCTTCATCTATGATAATCTCTCCTTTTTCATTTCTGTGAAAGTTTGCTGTATATCTGCAATCTGGAAAATTAGAACAAGAAAGAAAAAGTCCATTTTTACCTGACTTTATAACCAGCTTGCCACCACATTCTGGACAAGAAAGATTTGTGGGAAGCTCGCCTTTCATTTCCTTTTCTGCTTTTTTCAGTTCTTCTGAAAAGCTCTTATAAAACCTCCTTATCACCTCATTCCACTTTGCTTTTCCCTGTTCTATTTTATCTAAATTTGCTTCCATTTTTGCAGTAAATCCCATATCTAAAATGTCAGGAAAATTCTTTTGAAGTATCTCTGTAACCAAAAATCCCAATTCAGTAGGCCTAAATCTTTTTTTTTCATCTCTAATCACATATTCTCTGTTATTTATGGTCTCTAATATTGTGGCATAAGTAGATGGCCTGCCTATTTCGTGCTTTTCCAAGTCTTTTATAAGAGTGGCATCAGTATATCTGGATGGTGGCTGAGTAAAATGCTGGGAAGGTTCGAATTGGATAAGATTCAACCTCTGTCCTTTCTTTAAATCAGGAAGCATCTGCTCCTTTTCATCCTCTTCTTTGTAAAGCACTATATAGCCATCAAACACTAAAACAGATCCTGTTATTCTGAATATTGCATCCCCAGATTTTATATCTATCTGGGTTTGTTCCATTATGGCAGGAGACATCTGGGAAGCTAAAAATCTTTTCCATATAAGGCTATATAAGGCAAGTTGATCTTTATTCAGATATTTTGTGAGCTTGTCAGGTTCAATATCTACCATAGTGGGTCTTATGGCTTCATGTGCTTCTTGAGCACCTTTCCTGCTCTTATAAGTATTTGGGGTCTCTGGCACATATTCTTTTCCAAATCTTTTCAGGACATAATCTCTTGCCATTTTAATTGCTTCATCAGAAATCCTAAAAGAGTCTGTCCTCATATAGGTAATGAGACCTGTCTGCCCCATCTCTCCTAATTCTATCCCTTCATATAGATTCTGGGCGATAAGCATGGTCTTTTTTGCAGAAAATCCAAGCTTTTTATATGCTTCCTGCTGCATAAGACTTGTAGTAAAAGGAGGAGGAGGGTTTTTCTTTTTCTTTCTCTTAGTTACAGAAACAATCTCAAATCCTTTATCTTTTATGTCAGAGATGATCTGATCTACCTGCTCTTTGTTTTTTAACTCTGCTTTTTTGCCTTTGTATTTAAAAAGTCGTGCCTTAAAGGCATTTCCCTTTTCGTCTTTTAACAACACCTCTAAGGTCCAGTACTCCTCTGGTTCAAAGGAGAATATCTCTTTTTCCCTTTCACAGATCATTTTCAGGGCTACAGACTGGACCCTGCCCGCACTAAGACCTGGCTTTACTTTTTTCCACAACAGAGGAGATATCTGATATCCTACAAGTCTATCTAAGATTCTTCTGGCTACCTGTGATTCAACCCTGTCTTTGTTTAACTGCTGGGGGGAAGATAATGCTTCCTTTACTGCCTTTTTAGTAATCTCATTGAAAAGCACTCTATATATCTTTTTTCTCTTCACTCCTTTTACTTTTTTCAGCTCTTCTGCTACATGCCAAGCAATGGCCTCTCCTTCCCTATCAGGATCTGGCCCAAGATATATCTCGTCCGCATTCTTTGCTGTCTTTTTTAGTTCTCTTAGGATCTTTTCTTTGCCTTTGATAGTTACATATTCTGGGGTGAAACCGTTATTTATATCCACCCCAAGCCTTCCTTCTGGCAAGTCCTTAACATGACCTAAGGTGGCCATTACCTGAAACTCAGGACCCAAGTATCTTTTGAGGGTCCTTGTTTTGGTAGGAGATTCCACTATAAGAAGCTTTTTTCCCATGACCAATCCCTTATTTTTTAATAAATAGCTTGCCAGGTATCTGTCTTATCAGATCTTTAAGCTCCATCTTTAAAAGAGCACTCAAAACCTCTCCAGGATCAATACCTGTGTTTCTTATTATTTCGTCTATATGTACAGGATGTTCGCTCAAGCAGCTGTATATTTTTTCTTCTACAGGGCTTAACTTGATGTTTTGCTTGGTTGAAACATCCGTAGTTGAAATTTCTGTCTCAATACCAAACTCCTCCAATATATCCTCTATATCCTCTACCAACTTTGCTCCTTGTTTTATCAGAAAGTGAGTTCCTCTGCTCCTCACTGATTCAATACTGCCAGGAACAGCAAATACTTCTCTTCCTTGATGCAAAGCAAAAGATGCAGTAATAAGAGAACCACTTCTTTTTGTTGCTTCCACCACCAATACTCCCTTGCTCATTCCGCTTATAATCCTGTTTCTTACAGGAAAATTTTTGGCTTCAGGAGGCGTTCCAAAAGGAAACTCAGTTACTATTGAGCCATTTTCTTTTATATTTTGGAATATTCTTTTATTTTCCTTAGGATATATCACATCAATACCTGTTCCAAGCACAGCTACTGTATAACCTCCTGCTTTTAGGGCTCCTAAATGTGCATAGGCATCAATTCCTTTAGCCATACCGCTTACTATGCCAATTCCCATGGATGCAAGCTTAAAAGAAATATCTCTCGAAACCCTTATACCATATTGAGTTGCACTTCTTGCCCCAACAATTCCTATGAAAAACTGATTCTTTGGAATCTTCTTGCCTAAGGCGTAGAGAAGAACAGGAGGATAGTCTATTTCTTTTAAAAGTTCTGGATACTCTGGATCTTCATATAATATTACCCTTGCGCCACTGTCTGTTATCCTTTTCAGCTCTTTTTCTGGGTCAGATTTGTAGTCCCTTTTTAATATATTTGTTACAACATCTTTCCTCACTCCCGCAGATTCCAGCTCATATCTGTCTGCCTCAAATACTGCCTCAACAGAGCCAAATCTGTTCAGTAAGGTCAGAAATGTACTGTTGCCAATACCCTTTATAGATTTGAGGCAAAGCCAATGATAAACCTTATTGTATGATAAAGAACCTGAGGTATCTTTCATCTATGTCTTTTATCGCTACTCTTTCATATTCCTCTACAAACTCATCCCATAAAGAAGATAGAATTTTTTCTAATTCTGGGGAAGGAAGATAAGAACTGAGCTCTTTTATAAATCTTTCCCTGTATTTCTCCATCTTATAAGGTGTCTGCTTATCTTCTTCTCTCAGTATCTTAAATAGCTCTCTTACCTGATCCAAGGCAATCCCTTCAAATCCTAAGTTAAGCTTTAATACCGATCTTGCCCAGAATGTGAACAGAAGCGGATGAAAAGTCATAGCAGGGTCTATTAACAGACCTTTATCCAAAGGATAAAAAGAAGTTATCTTTGCAAACAGATTATCCAGAAGCTCAATTTTTCTGTAAATCTGCTCGCTCTTTTCAATCTCTGAAAGGCTTTCGAAATGTCTGAATTCCTCTCCATCCTCTACTCCAACATAATACATCGGTCTTTTCATAAGAAGTCCTCTTATAATCTCGCCCCACTCTGAACCCCAGAAACCAAAATCTAAGCCATAGCTTTTAAACCAGCTCCTCTTTACCCATTTCTCTACTTCCCATTTTAGTTTAAGAGCAATTCCAAATCCTGCCCTGAATATAAAGACTAAAGAATTATTTTTTATCAACTCTACAGCCTTTGAAATATCTTTTCCACAAACCTTTTCTATGGCCACATTAAGATAGCCTGCTGCTTTTCTACATATCCTGAGAAGGTCTTCAAATTCTAACATAGAAAGCCCATCTGCTGATACTATCTGATTGCATAACCCTGCAAATTCAAGTCTTATCCTATCCATAAGCACATTGTCCCTTATATGTCTTACAGCAAGGGCAAATGGTCCTTTTTTTTGAAGTTGATTTATGGGAAAATAGGGAACCATTTCCTTTATCTCTTCATCTACACGGACTAACTCTAAACCACCTTTTTCTGAAGGTATCTCTTTTCTTATAAGCTTATCCAAAGGATAAAGGGCATATACAGCTATTGCCTCCTCAAATGGCAGAAAACCATACTCTGCTATCCTAACACTCTTAAGTCTGTACAGCTCTTCCTCTGTTGAAGCAGGCAGTATTGCTCTTGAGCTCATAAGCAATGCCTGATATTTTAGAAAATCTTGAGCTGCTATAAGCTTTAAAACAGTTTCAATTAGCTCCCTCTGAGATTCATCTTTTAATCTTAAGTAAAAAGTCCCGTCTAAAGTAAAATATTCTTCTGACAAATCATATATGTTATCATTGGTTGCTATTACTATCTCTACTGTGCGGTACAGATAATAATATGTAAAAAGTTCCATATCCTCAGATATAAGCCAGTTAGCAAACCTTTCAGCATCTGCTTTCATAAGCCTTTTAAGCCATATTCCAGCTTTTTTAATATCTATACAGTCCTTTTTCCATATCTCGAGATCGAGTATATACTGCCATTGCTCTTCAGTGGCAAGCCTTAATATAGGAATGGAATCATCCTCTCCTACCTTCTTTATAAGCCAGTACAAATCCAAAAAAGGCATCTGCTGAATTAACTGGATGGCTTCTTTCTGTTCCAGTATAAAGTCCAATACCTTTGTTTCAGGAAGAGAAAAAAGCTTTTCAAAAAAGAGCTCTCTTTTTCTTTCTAAGACACTCTGCCTTTCTCTTTTAAACTGAATTACCTTTTCTGCTTCTTTTTCCATAACCTTATCACCTTTCATAAAAAAGAATAGCCTATGTGGGGCATATATCTATTATCCTGATCCTTCTATACATCTGAATCTATCTACACGAATGGCATACTTGGACATTTATTAAATCCTTCTCTGCAGGGAACACTTCTTCATAGTAGATCACATTTTTTATCCTGACGAGAGTATTTTTTTGTTATTTGTCTCTGTTCTGCTATATAAAACACTTACAAAAATCCACGTCAGAAAGCCCATAAGCTTCAGCTATGGGATGAATGGCGTGTCATTCATTATAAATAAGCCGCCTGTTCGAAAAATCCTTTTAAACAGGCTTATGTATTCTTGATTAGTAGATAAAATAATAATATAATCAATATCAAAATGCAATTGAGAAGATACAGATACAAGCTGAAGGTCACTGGTATGTCTCAATTGTAGTTAAAGCTAATTTCTCAAAGTCTGCAGAAGATACCAGTCTTGTTGGCATAGATGTGG
>JAMOPX010000192.1 GCA_027064285.1 Desulfobacterales bacterium
CCCTTTCAATGCCTGCTTCTAAAAGATTATCTTCTATTGTTGCATCTGCTATGAGATAAGGATGACCATCCCTTTCTAAGGTTTCCCTTGATTCAGGATCTTTTTCTATAACCAAAAGAGGCACATTCCTTGCCTTTAGTTCATTTGCCACGACCCTTGCTATTTTCCCGTATCCACACAATATATAATGATTTTTTAAGAATTTGATTTTTAAGCCCAATTTCTTCCTCCCAAGTATAGACATTATTTTAAATTCTATCATTGCCTGTGCAACCATTCCAAGAGTATAGGCTATTATACCAACACCAGTGAATATTAAGAATATGGTAAATATTTTACCTGCATTGGATAAGGGAAAAAGCTCTCTGTAGCCTACTGTTGTTATAGTTATTACAGTCATATATACAGAACTTAAAAAATCCCACTTTTCAATATTCATATAGCCTATTGTTCCAACACAAATGATGCCTACAAGCAGTAACAGGCCACGAACTATATTTTTAAAATCATATTCATTAGGATAATAGATATACTTCTCCATTACTTCTGCTCTTTCAGTACATATATTTCTGGTAAGCACCTGCCTTCTTCATTATAGTCCAATCCATATCCTACAAGAAACCCTTTTTCTACTCTGAATGCACAGTAATCTATATTTATCTCTTTTTCTCTTCTCTCTTTTTTGTCTATGAGGACACATATTTTTACTGACTCTGCTCCCTTTTCCTCTAATAATTCCTTAACATAACTCAATGTTTGTCCTGTATCCACAATATCTTCTACTATCAGTACTGGTTTTCCTTCAACAGATAATTCTACATCCTTGGTCAAGGATATAGCTCCAGGCTCCATTTTGGAGCCATAGCTTGCAACCCTTATAAAGTCAATTTTTGTGGGCAAAGACAGCTCTCTTGCCAGATCTGTAAGAAAAAAAATAGCTCCTTTAAGTATACCTACAAGTACCAATTCTTTTCCTCTGTATTCCTCTTCTATTGCATCTGCCAATTCTTTTATTCTTTCGGAGATAATCTTCTTTGGTATAAGAAGTTCTTTTTCATAGTTCATTTTTCTTCTCCTTCTGATTCTTTCTTCTTAGTAATTTCAATTTCAGGTAAGGACTTTATATGCAGATCCCTTTGTGGGAAAGGAATTTCTATGCCTTCCTGTTTAAATCTCCTAAAGAGTGCAAAATAATAATCACTCATGAGACCTGTAACAGGTTTTAGTTTTTCTATTCTGCACCATACCAGAAGAGAAAAGTCAAGACTACTGTCTCCAAATCCTTCGAACCATACTGATACAGGATGTTCTGCATCTTCTATGGTAGTTGGGATTTGTCGTGCTACTTCTATAGCTATTTCAGCCACTTTGTCAGGGTCTGAATCATAAGATACCCCAAAAGGAATCCTCAATCTTCTCCAATCATCTGCATATGTCCAAGTGGCAACCCTGTTGGCAATAAAATCAGAGTTAGGGACAATAAGATCAAGCCCATCATAGGTCCTTATTACTGTGCTCCTGATAGATACATCCTTTACTCTTCCCATAATTCCATTTTCCAGCTCCACTATGTCTCCTACTTTTATTGTTCTTTCTGTAAGAAGAATAAGCCCACTTATAAAGTTGTTTGCAATGGTCTGAAGTCCAAAACCTATTCCTACACCAAGTGCTCCTAATATAATAGTGATCTGGCTTAGATTTATCCCAGCAGTAGATAAGGCAATAAAAACAACCAGTAGGAGCATAAAATAGTAGCTAAGCGTAGATATGGAGTTGACCACACCAACAGAAAGCCCTGCTTTTTTTATTAAAAATAGAGATAGCCTTTTTCTTATCAGTCTCAGAAGATATATACCTAAGCAAAGAAAAAGTATAATCTTAAGAATGGTTGTTATAGTTACTGGTTTTCCACCTATGGACCACAAAGGATAATGAAGGATCCCTTTTAAGCTTACCCACAAAGATAAAACTTTATTTTTTATTTCATAGAAAAGCTTAACCATAGGACTTGTTCTGCTCTTTATAAGCAGAAGCACATCCTGGATCCCAGAGATTACACTTTTTGTATAAAAAAAGTTTTTGGATAATATATCTATTAGCTTAGTTAGTTTTGTTTTGTTTCGATTTAATTCTCTCTTAAGTCTTTTTAAAGAGTCTATAACATCCCTGTCCTTCTCTATTTTTAATTCCTTAGATATACTGAGTAACCTTTCATTTAATACAGAAAAATCAAATCGTCTTTGATCTAACTTTTTCTTCAGCTGATATTTCTCAGCCTTGAGCTCATTTATTTTATCACTCCACTCCTTTATAAGGACTTCTGTCTTTTGATATCCGCTTTGTTTTATATAATTTTGGAGCCAGGCATATTTAAAATTCAGAAAGATAAGTTTTAACTTCAGACCCATTTCCTGCTGCTGCAAAAGCTCTTTTTTGTACTGCAATCTCTTTAAATAAGTCTCAATCCTTTCTTTTTCTATCTTGAGGAGTCTTTTTCCTACTTCTGATATCTTTGCAGAAGAAAGCTTGTTCTGTATGTTATCAAGCCGTAATTCAAAAAGTGTAATGTCTTTATTAATTACCTGCTGAACTGATATAAGTTTACTCTTTAATCGTTCCTCTTTTTTTTCTACTTCTTTTTTTTGTTTTTTTATACGTTTTATATCAGATGGACTTATATGTAAGTTTTCAAATATATACGAAAGCTTTTTTTTACATTTGTTTATCAAGGGTAAAAGATGTGTTATCTGGACCTCTGCCTCTTTCTTTTCTAAAAACTTTAATGCATATTCTATCTGAAGGCTTATAAGCTGAGCTAATGTAGCATAATAAGCAAGTGTTTTTTTTTGCTCTTTATTAAATTCCACATATTGAGTAAATAATTGCTTCAGATTTTTTTCTATATCTGATAATTCAGTAGAAAGAACTTTTTGCTTTTTCTGGCATCCTTTAAGCAATTCTACAAATTGATGGTACAAGGATAGATATGTCTTAAATATCTTTAACTCAAAAGGTGGACTCCCTATGGACGGGAGCCCAGGAAGCTTCTGTAGCGAAGTGGCCTTTATTTTCCTTTTTAGTCTGGTAAGTTGAAATAGAAGCCCTTCTAATAGACTCAAGGTGTCATTAAGCTCTCTTCTCTGTGGCTCAGATAATTGTTGAGAAGAAAAAGCTTTTACTTTTAGTATAAGTTTACTTATTTTTGCTTTATATTCTTGAATAAAAGCTTTTATCTTTTCAGGCTTGTCATTAAAAAATCGGTATTCTATGGGAGAGTTAATTAGGATAATTTGATCTTGCGCTTTTGAGATAAAAGGAATAAGAAAAATAAATAAACAGATAAATAACAAGCATTGTTTCTTCAATCTATAACTCCATCTGCATATACATTCCCGCTTTCCAGTACTTTCCATATCCTACCAAATTTTCCTATAACCACATTTATGACATCACCAGGTCTTAGGAGTTCTACTAATTCCTTTGAGAGCATTACAGGACCGACTTTTATCCCTTCTTCATTTTCTAAGTATGCAGAATTTCCTTCAAAATATAATATTTTCATATATCCTTCATCCCAGTCTTCTGGTTCTTTGAATATATCTATGGGCACTATTTTACTATCCTCTTCCCATTGTTCAGGATCAGGTGTGTGCAGTAGAAAAAGCTTATGAGCAGCTTCTTGAAGTCTTTTTATCTCTTTTACTTTATTTCGGGGGATTACAGATATAAAACTTTTGTATCTTCTCTTTCCAAGATATCCTTTTTTATAGCACCATGTAAGCCATCTTCTTAAGACAGTCGGTGCTCTAAATAATATTATCTCATTTCCAATCCATTTTCTTGGAAGCCACCAGTCTATAAAATTTGATATAACACCACTACCATAATCATTCCAGTCAGTAACAAGCAGAAATCTTCCGTCCTCTGCTTCTTCTACTGAATCTGGGTCAGAGCAGAGCATATCAATAAAGAGCAAGATTACCGTCCTGTATATATTCTTAGTTTTTTCCGTAAATTCAAGCTCGTTTAAAAATTCTATAGCAGATTTTGTGATATCTGACGGATGTTGTAAAAGTTCATCCAGCCACATAGCAGTCCTCCTTATATTTATTATATAAATATTTCCACAATGGAATCCTTTCGAGTTGCAAACTTATTTTTATGATTTCTTTACTCCCCTTTTTTGCTTCAAATCTTTTGTCTGTTTTATTTATACACCATATATGGATGGGTTTATCCATGTATATCAAGATAGGAATTCTTTTCCTTGCCTCTTTCGGAATCTTCATATCAATAAATATGTCTTTTATCTTTTTATGACCTCTATTAAAAGCGATTTTATCTCCCTGCCTTATGTTCCTTATAATAAATGGGAATCTGATATGATCCGCGTCCAGAAAAATACTGTTTTTACTTTGCTTGTTTGTGATACCGGATGGATCAACCCTTTCCACAACAGCCCAGCTATCTATAATTGGCAGATAATACTTCCCATATCCTGTAATTAGATAAGAATAATCTGCCATCTCTTTTCTTCCCTCAAGCACTAACAGGTTATATCTTTTTTTTGCGATTAAGCCGTAAGGGAGATGTATTTCAGAGTTTGGAGATCCTCTTTCTATCAATTCTATGATTTTATTTATATGATCATATGTGAGTTTTTTAGTATGGCCCAACTTTTTCTTTATTAGGCATCTTAATATCCTGTTTTTCAAAGCCGGATGCACTTTGTCGAAGGTGTTTATAGCCACTAGTATAGCTTCTTCCACAATACAGCTGTTTTGTTTTACCCACTTTTCTGCTTCTGAGTTCAGAAAATCATCCTCTATAAAAAGGATTTCTGCTGTTTTTGCTAATGTCTCTATTACATTGGATTGATAAGTCTTAAGCAATGGGATAAGTTTGTGTCTTATTTTATTTCTTAAGAAGGTGGTATCCATATTAGATGAATCAGATACATAGTGCAGACCTTTTTCATTAAGATAATATAGTATTTCATCTCTGGTCAAGCCTATTATAGGTCTTATAATGACCTTGTCTCTGACCGGTGGTATTCCTTTAAGTCCTTCCAGTCCGCTACCCCTCAGCAATCTCATTATTACGGTTTCTGCCTGATCATTTTTATTGTGCCCCAAAGCTATCTTATCGGCATTACATTTATTTTTAACCTTTTCCAAAAATCTATATCTTATCACCCGTGCTTTTTCTTCTAATGAGCCTTTCCCATCTTTTATATCTTTTTCTGTTTTTTCATACTCAAAAGGAATGCCAAGTGATTGCACAAAAGAGCGCACAAAATCTGTTTCTTTTTCATCTTCTCCTGGTCTAAGGCCATGCTCAAAATGAGCAGCTATAAGTTCTATCTGGAACTCATCCTTTAGTTCATGCAAGATACTCAACAGACACACAGAGTCAGGGCCACCTGATACTCCTACTACTACCTTATCTTTTGATTCTAACATCTGGTATTTATGTATTGTGGACCTTACCTGTTTTATGATATTGATAAGCGCGAGCTGTTTTTTCATTAAATCTACAACAAGGAGGAAAAAAGATGAATATCCATAAAATTACTTTACCAGAATCAGAGCTTCCGCGTCAATGGTATAATATCTTACCTGATCTTCCAGTCCCATTAGAGCCTCCACTTCATCCAGAGACAGGAAAACCTGTATCGCCTGAGGACCTTTCTCCTATATTTCCAATGCCTTTGATTGAGCAGGAAGTAAGTAATCAGAGATATATAGATATTCCAGAGGAAGTGCTTGAAAAGTATGCCTTGTGGAGACCAACACCTCTGTATAGGGCATATGGTTTAGAGGAATATTTGGGAACTCCTGCAAAGATATATTTTAAAAATGAAGGGGTAAGTCCTGCAGGCAGCCATAAGCCCAACACCGCAATACCCCAGGCATATTACAATAAGATCTCTGGTACAAAAAGAATAACAACAGAAACAGGAGCTGGACAGTGGGGAAGTGCCCTTGCTTTTGCATGTGCTTTATTTGGCCTTGAATGTAAGGTGTATATGGTAAAAATAAGTTATCAACAAAAACCTTATAGAAGAATTATGATGGAGACATGGGGAGCAAAGTGCATTCCAAGTCCGAGTCCAGAGACAGAGGCGGGCAGAAGGATCTTAGAGAAGGACCCAGACTCTCCTGGCAGTCTTGGAATAGCTATAAGTGAGGCAGTAGAGGAAGCAGTAAAGGACGAAAATACAAAATATGCCTTGGGAAGCGTATTGAACCATGTGCTTTTACATCAGACCGTAAATGGTATTGAATGCATAAGGCAGTTTGAACTAATCGGAGAATATCCAGATGTGATAATTGGATGTGTTGGGGGAGGAAGCAATTTTGCTGGAAATTGTCTGCCATTTGTAAGAGACAAGATAAATGGTAAGGACATAGACATAATTGCTGTTGAGCCTGCTGCATGTCCTACTATAACAAAAGGGCCTTTTGCTTATGACTTTGGAGATACCGCACGCATGACCCCCCTTCTTCCCATGCATACACTTGGACATAACTTTGTTCCAAAACCATTTCATGCAGGAGGACTCAGGTATCATGGAATGGCACCAATTGTGAGCCATCTTGTAGAGCTGGGTCTTGTTAGAGCAGTTGCTGTGCAACAATTGGAGACATTTAAGGCCGGAATAACATTTGCGAGGACAGAGGGTTTTATAAGTGCTCCTGAGGCAAATCATGCCATAGCAGTAGCAATTCAGGAAGCAATAAAGGCAAAAGAAGAAGGCAAAGAAAAGGTTATACTTTTCAACTGGAGTGGACACGGACTTGTGGATATGGCCGCATACGATGCGTATTTAAGAGGTGAGCTGAGAGATTACTCTCTTCCGGATGAAGAAATAAAAGGAGCTCTCAAAGAAATAAATACTTTTCCCAAACCAAGGCTTAGCAAAAGGAGCTAATAGGTTGCAGAAGCAATATTTTGTATCTCTTTTATGTACTTTTGGATTCCCTTAGCTATTCCTATGGCAATCATCTTCTCGTATTTTTTGCTTAGGAGTCTTTTTCTTTCAAGCCAATTTGTTATATATCCTACTTCTATCAGAACAGCGGGCATACGTGCTCCTACAAGCACATAAAATGGGCCTTGTTTTACCCCAAGGTTGTGGACATATCTGTATCTTTTTCGTAAAGTGTTTATTACTCCCTCCTGTATATCATATGCAAGTTTGCTTGATTCGTGAATCTTTGTGTTTAACATAAGCTCGCTAATTATAGATTGAAGATCACTTATGTTTTTCTCAGATGTGGCATTTTCTCTTGCTGCTACAAGAATGGCTCGTTCATCAGTTGCCATATTCAAGAAATAGGTTTCTACTCCTCTTATTCTTCTATTTCTGTGAGCATTTACATGAATCGAAATAAACAGATCAGCCTTTCTTAGGTTTGCAATAGCTGTCCTTTTTTCAAGAGGAAGATATATGTCTTTTGTCCTTGTAAGATACACCTCATATCCCATTTTCCTTAGCCTCTTTGCCAAAATCTTTGCGATTCTAAGTGTTATATCCTTTTCTTTTATCCCACCCCATATACATCCTGGATCTCTTCCTCCATGACCAGGATCTATGACTATTCTTCTGACTCCAAGCCCAAGCTGTCTCGCAAGAGATATTGTATTGTCTTTTTTCTTTACCTTTCGTATTCCTTTTCTTACCCTTTTTTTTGTTAATTTTTTTAAATTAGCTTTTAACTTCTTCTTTTGAGGCCT
>JAMOPX010000193.1 GCA_027064285.1 Desulfobacterales bacterium
CAGAAATAAATTATTGATTTTGTTATTTGGAATCTTGTTTGTTTTTATGGTTTCTTCGGCCTACGCCACTTCCTTTCAAAACGGAGATTTTTCCTCAGGTTTCACTGGGTGGTCAGGGGAGATAATGAATACGAATTTTTCTACAACAACTGTAGATCCTGACACTTCATCCTATTTTAGTATAGTTTCTCCCAATAATCAGGCCCAGATAAGTCTTAATGACACTTATTGGAACAACACCCTTTATCAAGACTTTGATATGGACTCTATAGAGAGCGGATGGAAGATGCAAATCAGTTTCTGGATTAAATGGGCACCTACTGACAGTACTTATGATGGCCTCTCAGTCACGTTGTCTGACCAAAATGGTCAATATTTCGTAAATTTACTTTCGGGGATATCGAATTCGTCTCTTCTTTCAGGTACCAATGTCACAGTAGATATCACAAGCTTTGCGCAAAACCATGGGGGAGAACAGGTAGAGCTTGCTTTTACTTTATACGATTTAGATTATGATACCAGTGATTTGCTCAACGTGGATAATATCAATTTAACAATGCTTCCCCCTGCAACTGTGCCAGTACCGAACCCCCTTGTTCTACTAGCATCTGGTTTATGCGGACTTGTTTTTTTTCGCAAATTAGTGTGTTATCCAAAAGGCTATTGGTTTGTGCATAAAGGATAATTTTGGGGGTTTATATGGTCCTTAAATCAGTTTACACTATACAACCAAGGAGGAGAAAGTGATGAAGAAGCATTTTAGCCCTTTAGGAGTTACAATAGCATATAGTATATTTGTGGTCCTCACCCTGGCTTTGTTCTCATCTATAGCTATGGGGGCTTACTGGTCAAAGACTTATGGAGGCCACTATCAAGATATAGCAAGGGACGTTCAGCAGACAAATGATGGTGGGTTCATTGTGGTTGGATGGACTGAAAGCTTTGGTGCTGCTGGAAGAGATGTCCTGGTTCTGAAGCTTGATAGTGATGGTAATCTGCAGTGGCAACGGACATACGGAGGAAGACAACATGATTGGGCATATTCTATTGAACAGACAAGTGATGATGGATATATAATTGCTGGAAAGAGTTCTTCCTTTTCTGCTGATCAGTCTTTAGATATGTGGATTTTAAAGCTCAAAAACAATGGAGACATAGATTGGCAAAAAGTCTACCACCAGCCAGTGAATTATGCTCATGAAGGCGCATATTGTGTAAGGCAGACATCAGATGGCGGATATATAGCAGTTGGATGGGCCCAGTCTTATCATTCTTCCTACAATGACATAATTGTATTGAAACTCACAAGTGACGGTTCTATTGATTGGCAAAAGGTTATTGGCAAAAATCCTTCTGGCATTTATTCCCATGATCCACACGATGATGTAGCATACTGGGTAGAACAGACCAGTGACGGAGGATATATAATTGCAGGAAAAACTACGGAATTTGGGCATGGCAATCGATGGTGGGACAAACCATGGATAATCAAATTGAATTCTAATGGGAATATCGAATGGAATAAGGAATTGCTTGATGCTAATGCATCCCCCCCTTATGGGATAGATACAAATGGTAGGAAGTTTTCAATCAAACAAACTTCTGACGGCGGATACATATATGTAGCATCACTTCAAGGTGAGAAAAATACATTGGTTATAAAGCTTGATTCTGATGGCGGAACCGAGTGGGCCAAAATTTACCAGGGAGCTAACCGGGATAATGGGTTTGACATAGATCAGACACCAGATGGTGGTTATATTATGGTTGGTAGGTCAAATTCCTTTAGTGGCACCATTGCAGATGAATTATGGCTCCTTAAGCTTTCTACAAATGGGGATATAGAGTGGCAAAAACAGTATGGGGATGGCATCCACAGTTGTGAAGGTTTTGCGGTGAAGACAATTACCGACGGATATGTTTTAGCAGGAAGGTCGTCGAGGGATGATTTCTGGGTTTTGAAAGTTGATTCAAACGGAAACATCCCTAATTGTACTCTTCACTCAACAACAAATGCAACTGTGGTTGCATCATATACCTCCGGCCGTGCCATAGAGATGAAACAATGGGCTCTATTTGTTAATTCTAAAAATTCAAATGCTAATACTATGACGCCTGATGTTCAAGTTGTAGAACAATGCTTTTATCAACCTGAATGGAAAGATATAACGAACTTTCTTAACATAAGCCATTCTACACATCCCCTGTACGATCGTATCCATCATTGTTTCTATATACTGGTGAAAGTCGAAAATCCAGGTGATGCTCTATCAGGGCCCATACGTATGGTAATTACAAACCCTAGCATCCCTGTGAAAGAAGGTGTTGGCGTTGGCCTTGATCCAGATGGCTATACAGAGGATGGTAATCCTTATTTTTTTATTGTCCCTGATGGCGAAAACCTTGAGGCAGGCGAGACCCTCCAAGGGTTGAGGGTAAACTTTCAGCTTCAGAGAAGGCGCCTAACTTATGGGATCAGGATCGAAGAATTACAATAATGAATGGTGCGAAAAAAGCGGTCCTAATATGATTTACAGATGAGTCCTGTTGTGCCTTTCTCCTTTGCTATGATGCGGGCCAATGTGGTCTTTTCTGAGCCAGGAGGACCTCCAGAATATTATTATGGAAGAGATCTTTTTGGACTGAAGCAATAAGTCTTATGGGTGCGCCATTCCCTACCAAGCGTTCCTGTCCAAAGAATTCATCTAAACTGGAAGGCCTTATTTTATCAGGAAGAGGAGAAAATGATTTCATGGTATGTTATTATAAAAAATGTGGATTTAAAAAAGAGCTCAGACATTTCTGAAGAAGATATCAGATTGCTAGAGCTGTATCTTCAAGAGCTGTGGAGGTGGAATCAAAAGATAAATCTTGTGGGAGTATCTTCCTATGAAAGACTCGTAGATGAACTCCTTGCAGATTCGCTTATCTCGGCAGAATTTGTACCAGAAAAAGGCACCTTACTTGACTTAGGATCCGGTGCAGGGTTTCCTGCACTTCCCCTTAAGATCATAAGACCAGATGTATATTTTGATTTAGTAGAATCCCGTTCAAAAAAAGCTGCCTTTTTAAGGCACATTATAAGAATCCTGAGATTAAAAAATATAAGGGTCGTAGAAAAGAGGATAGAGGATGCAAAAAAAGAGCTTCTCTCTTTTTACGACATAATCACTTTCAGGGGCATAGAACTTGTCACAGGACTTAGCCTTGCCTTACCCTATCTTCAGAAAGGACTAATAGTAACATTTCAGGGAAAAAACTATAAAAGCCTTATGACCCAGATTGCACCTTGGATAAATAACATGCAATTAAAAATACATCAAATAAAAGAATACACTCTCACAGGAAAAAAAAGAGCAATCCTTGTTTTTTCTCGATCCTTTTAACCTTTCATAAGCCTTTTTTCTATTCTCTCTGCTATTGCCTTGCCAGTAAAACCAAACTTTTCGAACAGCACCTTAAAAGGGGCTGACTTGCCAAAGCTATCCATTCCAATAATCTCACCTTCACATCCTACATATTTATGCCATCCCATACTTATACCTGCCTCCACTACAACCTTGAGTCTGACATCATCTGGTATGACTCTTTTTTTGTATCCCTGATCCTGCTCTTCAAATATCTCCCACGAAGGCATACTCACTACTCTGGTTCCTATGCCTTTCTGTTCTAGTATATAAGCTGCTTCCAAAGCAGGATACACCTCTGATCCTGTGGCTATAATCAAGACCTGCATCTCTGACTCTGCCTCCTTTAACACATATGCACCTTTCTTCAGCTCAGATGCTGGCGCAAGTCTGCTTCTGTCCAGAATTGGAACCGGTTGTCTTGTAAAAATCAGTGCAATAGGCCCATGAGTCTGGGAAATTGCATATCTCCAGGCCTCTACTACTTCATTGGCATCACAGGGCCTTATCACTGTAAGCCCTGGAATAGCCCTAAGACATGCTATCTGCTCTATAGGCTGATGTGTAGGGCCATCTTCTCCAACACCTATGCTATCATGGCTAAAAACAAATATCACATTTAATCTCATCATGGCTGCCATTCTTATGGCAGGCCTCATGTATTCAGAAAATACCAGAAAAGTTCCAGCATAAGGGATAAGACCATCATATAGAGCCATTCCATTTAGAATAGCAGCCATTGCATGTTCTCTTACTCCAAATCTGATATTTCTGGCCCTGTAATTTCCAGGTTGAAAGTCTTCTTCATCTAAGAGTAATGTCTTGTTTGAAGGGCCAAGATCAGCAGATCCACCTATTATATTGGGTATTCGAGACGCAAGCAGGTTCAATACCTTTCCAGAAGCCACCCTTGTTGGCATACCTTTTTCATCTGGCTCAAAATATGGAAGCTCTTTATCCCATCCTTCAGGAAGCTCTCTTTTCAGCATCTTTTCAAATCTTTTTGCATCCTCTGGATATCTTTTCTTGTATTCTTGAAAGATCTGATTCCACTCCTGCTCAAAACGCTTTCCGTTCTCCACAGCCTTTCTAAAATAGCTCAATACCTCATCAGGCACATAAAACTGTTTATCAGGCCATCCAAGATGTTTTTTGGTAAGATCTGTCTCCTCTGTTCCTAAGGGCTCTCCGTGTGCCTTTGCAGTCCCTTGCTTTGTGGGGCTTCCATAGCCTATTATAGTTCTTATGGAGATAAAAGAAGGTCTTGGATCATTTAAGGCATTATTAATTGCTTTGGAAATCGCATCCAAGTCATTTACTTCTGGAACTTCCTGTACATGCCACCCATAGGCATCAAATCTCTTTAATACATCCTCTGTGAATGTAAGATCTGTGCTTCCTTCTATGGAGATCTTGTTGTTGTCATAAAGAAAAATGAGGCTTCCCAGCCTCAGATGTCCGGCCAAGGAAGCTGCCTCATGGGAAATACCCTCCATGAGATCCCCATCACTGACCAAGACATATATGTGATGATCTATTATCTTCAGCTCCGGCTTATTAAAATGTGCAGAAAGAAAGTGCTGGGCAATAGCCATGCCCACTGCATTTGCAAGGCCCTGACCCAAAGGGCCGGTTGTGGTTTCAACACCGGGAGTGGTTCTGTATTCTGGATGTCCGGGTGTTATACTTCCCCACTGTCTGAAGTTTTTAAGATCTTCTATCCTCACATCATAACCAGTGAGATAGAGCAAGCTGTAGAGAAGAGCAGAGGCATGACCTGCTGAGAGAATGAATCTGTCTCTGTTTATCCAATGGGGATTTCGTGGATTGTGTCTTAAGAATCTGGTCCAGAGCACATATGCAATATGAGCTGCTCCCATGGGCATACCAGGATGCCCTGACCTTGCCTTTTCCACCATATCTACAGCAAGCATACGAATAGTATTCACGCACAATTCATCTATTCTGTCCATATCCTGCCTTCTCCCTCATCTTTTTTATAGTGGTTTCATAGTTTTTACTGTAAAATATCGCAGAACCTGCAACAAAGACATCAGCACCTGCAGAGCTCACCATCCCTATGGTATCCAAATTTATTCCACCATCCACTTCAATCTCGCATTTAAGTCCTCTTGTATCTATCTGTTCTCTAAGCTTTTTTATCTTTGGAAGTACAGATGGTATAAATTTTTGTGCCTCAAACCCAGGATTAACGGTCATCAATAATATCAGGTCTAAGTCTTCTAAAATATATTCCAGCACATCTAAAGAAGTAGCAGGATTAAGTGATATTCCTGCCTTTTTACCCTTTGCTTTTATTTGCTGAATAGTTCTGTGTATATGAATAGAAGCCTCGGCATGAAAAGTAATAATATCTGCACCTGCATCAGCAAAAGCAGATATGTATTTGTCAGGATCAGAGATCATCAGATGCACATCCAAAGGTAAAGAGGTGACCCTGCGAACCGCCTTTACAATAAGAGGTCCAAAAGTAATATTAGGGACAAAGTGTCCATCCATGACATCTATATGTATGTAGTCCGCACCTGCATCTTCTACAGCCTTTATCTCATCAGACAGTCTTGTAAAATCCGCAGAAAGTATTGAAGGTGCTATCTTTTTCTTTCTCATTTTATATTATCCTACAAAAAACAGCTCCAAAAAATCCATCCATTTTATGGATATGAGGATAGGTCCTGAAAAATCCGCATTTATCCTCCAGATCCTTGAGCCACGCACAAATTGAAGAGATGTTCAATTGTCTTATCTCAGGATGATCTTCTAAAAACTCCTCCACTATCATCTCGTTTTCTTCCTTAGATATAGTGCAGGTGGTATAAAGCATTATCCCACCTTTTTTTAAAATCTTAGCTGAAGCATACAAAAGCATCTTCTGAATCATAGAAAGCATCTTGATATCTTGCTCGGTTTTCACCCACTTAATATCTGGATGTCTCATAATTGTACCAAGCCCCGAACAAGGGGCATCTACAAGTATTTTGTCAAAATGGGATTTAAAAATAGAAAATACCTTTCTTCCATCTCCCACAACAGGATATATAAAATCTTCCAGACCCTCCCTTCTCAGGGTCTGAGCGAGGATTAACAATCTTTTAGGGTCTATGTCAAGTGCTATTATTTTCCCATTTTTTTTAATAAGTTCTGCCATGTGAACAGACTTTGTGCCAAGCCCAGCACATACATCCAGAATCGTATCATTTGGCATTGGATTTAAGATATAAGCACATAGCTGAGATGCCTCATCCTGAACAAAAAAAAGCCCTTTTTTATATGCCCTAAGTTGAGTAACAGGTCGTTGCAGTCCTTTTATGATTATTCCCACAGGAGAATACTTTGTTGGATAAACCTCTTTCACACCCTCCTGAACAAGGAGTTCTATAAGTTTTTCTCTATCTGTTTTCAAGGTATTTACCCTTATGGTCAAATAGGGTGTTCTGTTTCCTGCTTCCAAGAGTTTTTCTGTCTGCTCATATCCAAGCTCTCTCAACCACTTTTTTACAAGCCATTCAGGATATGAATAATAAACAGAAAAAAATTTTACCAATTCTTTTTTTCTGTCAGGAAAGGATATATTGTTTTTGTTCCTGCATATGTTCCTTAAGATACCATTTACAGTACTGGCAATATGTCTGCCCCTTCTTTTTGCCTGCCTTACAGCCTCATTCACAATGGCAAAATCTGGAACCCTATCCATAAAATAAAGCTGGTAAATAGCAATCCTCAATATATTGAGGACATCAGGATCAAGTTTTTTAAAAGGGAATCTGAGAAACTGCTGAATTATCCAATCCAATCTGAGCTTCCACCTTATAACTCCCTGTATAATATTTACTACAAAGGCTCTGTCCTTGTCCCTTAGATTGCATCTGTCCAAATATGTCTTTAGAATCTGATTAGAAAAAGCAGGATTATTACTTAACCTGTTTAATATCCTTAGACTCAGATCCCTGTGATTCTGATCCTTGCTCATGATAACGCCTATCGCTCCGTCAGCCTTAAAAGTTTCTATTCTTACAGAAATCCACACCAGAAAGCCCATAAGCTTCAGCTATGGGAAGAATGGCTTATCATTATTATAAGCACCATGTTCGAAAAATCTTTTTAAACAGGCTTATATATTCTTGAATAGTGGATGAGATAATAATATAACCAATATTAAAATGCAATTGAGAAGATACAGATACAAGCTGAAGGTCAGAAGTAAGGGAAAAGGGCAGAAGCTGTGGAAATTTGCTGGAGCATACAGGC
>JAMOPX010000194.1 GCA_027064285.1 Desulfobacterales bacterium
AGATTTTTCGAACATGGTGCTTATAATAACGATACGCCATTCATCCCATAGCTGAAGCTTATGGACTTTCTGGCGTGGATTTCTGTAAAAGAGATACTGTGGAGAATAGACTTTCACGCTAAAATTTATAAGGTGAATGCATAAGTGGTATTGGTATAACATTTTATTCTTTAATGGAAAGGCAGGACAGTATCACCACAAATCCCCCCTTTCCCCAGCCTTCAATCACGGGATCTATATCTTTTATCTTATCCGGAATATTAAAGACTGTTTGGCAAACCTTTATTTCACTAAATCCGTTTTCTTTGAGCAATAAAAGCACCTGTGGAACAGAATAAAGATTGGCATACTTGTAAAATCCACTTTTTCTCGATTCATACAGCCTTCCCAGAAAGCTATTTTTGTCTATCATGCCTATCACCAACTTGCCTTTATGTTTAAGAACCCTTTTTGCTTCTCTTATGGCTATCTCAGGATCATCTAAAAAACAAAGCACAGTATTCATTAAAACAAGATCAAAACAGGAATCAAAAAAGGGTAGATCTTCAGCTGTTGCCACAATAATTTTTATGCCTCTTTTCTTAGCCAGCTCTCCCATCTTTACAGCAGGCTCTATGCCTATTTTTATACCCAGATGTTGAGCAAATCTACCAGTGCCAACACCTATTTCCAGAGCAGATTGATTTTGCTTTAAAATAAATCTCTTCAGGGCATTTAGCTCTGATTTAAATACCTCAGGATGAGAATCAAACCATCTGTCATATTCTTGAGCGCGTTTGTTAAAAATAAAGATGCTTTTATTCATTATTGTATTATCCTTTCTATAGCCTCCATAACATCCTCTACTTGGATAAGCCTCATGCACAAAGCCCCTCTTTTACAGGCAGGAGTATTTCCAAACTTGGTGCATGGACTACAGGAAAGCTCTTTTCTTATAACAACATGTTCTCTTCCCTTTGGTCCCCATTTTTTTGCTATTCCTGGGCCAAACAAAGACACTGTTCTGACCTTTTCTATTACAGCTATGTGCAGGATCCCAGAGTCTATGGTAACAAGAAATCCGGCTTTCCTTAAAATTTCCGCAGTCTCTGAAATAGAAAGTCTGTTTGTAAGATCCACCAATGGGATGCTTGAATATTGTAAGATCTTCTTGTTTATCTCTTTTTCAAGAGTTGAACCCAGAAGCACAGGTTGAAAACCCATGTTCCACAACCCTTCTGCAACCCGTGCCCATCTTATAGGATGCCATCTTCTGGTATAGATGCTTGCACCTGCAAATATAGGAAATAGAGGCCTTTTTATGTTTGAGATAATGTCTGAAACTTTTTCTTCCTGCTCCTTGGATACATAGAAATATGGAGGATCCAAGAGAATAGATTTCTGAATCGAGAATGCCTCAGAAAAGAGTCGAGCAAAATTAAAAAGCTCATATTCATCTTGTTGATACAAGACTGCTGAATCATAATATCTTGCCCTATTAGCAGTAGAAAATCCAATTCTTTTGCCTGTCTTGATAAGATTGGCAAAAAAGGTGCTCAGGTAATGGGACTGTTCTGTATCTATTATTAAATCATATTCTTCAACCAAAAGCCTTTTTATGTCTGCTAAGGACCAGTAACTAAAAATTTTGTTTATATACGGTGCTCCCTCAAAAACTGCTCTATTTCTTGGTTCGCATAGCACTTCTATCTGCCTAGACGAATCTTGCTTTTTAAGCTCCTTTAGCAATGGAAGGATAAGTGCTGCATCTCCTATTCCACCGGGTCTTATTATGAGTATTCTCTTTGAACCGAGATTTTCTCTGCCCCTGCTTATCAGAAATCTTAAAAACAAAGGCCCACAGATGTCATCAAATAGCTTCAGGCTATTTATAAGATACTTTCTCATGAGGCATATATCTTTACACCCACAAAGAAGAGAAACAGACCAAAAGCCACAATAAGATGTATATCCTTAAAAAACAGCTCTACAGGATCTGAAGCCCTGCCCTGCTCAGCTAAGATACATAATCTTATTATTCCGTATGTGGCTGGAATAATAGAATAAATTAAGTCATTCTTCTTTTCCACACAGTACAGAGCATAAACCACTAAGGACACCCCAGCCATTACCCATAGCATCTTAGAAAGATCTTCGGATCTGTATCTGATAAGATTTTTTCTATAATCTCCAGCATCTGTTTTTAGCATGAGGATTTCTGATTTTCTTTTTGCTATAGAAATAAGTATGGAAAGGAAGAATATACTCATAAAAAGCCATTTTGACACCTGCACACCAGCCACTACTCCTCCTGCCAGCACCCTTATCACGAATCCAAAAGATATGATGAATATATCCAATAGTATTACATCTCTGAAGTAAAGACTATAAGAAATACTGAGTGACAGGTAACAAAACAGGCACAACACAAAACCTCGAGGAAAAGAAATGACCAAAAGCATAAATAAGAGTAAAAACAAAAGTCCTGCCCAGATCAAGAAGCCTTTTTTAAAGGTTATGCTTCCATCTGCAAAGGGTCGGTTTTTCTTTTCCGGATGATTTATGTCTTTTTTTTTATCTATCCAGTCATTCAGTATGTAACCTAAACTGGAGGCTATACAGAAGCAGGCTATCCCAAACAAGACCATAATAAGAGAATCAATCTGTATGTTTCCTGAAAAGAAAAGAGGGGCAAATAAAAGAAGATTTTTTATCCATTGGGATGGCCTAAGTAGCTTTACGCACGAGTGCATCCTATCTTTCTATACCTGTCCTTGCGAGCACCCCTTTTTTATAATAATGTTTTATTTCTCTCATCTCTGTGACAAGATCTGCTTCTTCTATGAGCTTAGGATCTGCATTCCTACCTGTTATAACCACCTCCACATGTGGAGGCCTGTTTCTTAAAATCTCTATGAGTTGGTCTAATTTAATGAGGCCGTAATATATTGCAATGTTTGCCTCATCTAAGATCACAACATCATATTTGCCTGAGCTTATCACATCTTTTACTTCCAAAATCCCTTTTGTTGCAGATTCTATATCCTCCTTTTGGGGTTCACCTCTTATAAAGCAGCCCCTTCCGTACTGCCTTACTTCTATTACATCTGAAAACCTCTTAAGTGCCTCATGTTCACTGTAATTTCCGGACTTAAGAAACTGAGCAAAAAACACCTTAAGTCCTGCACCAGCAGCCCTGACAGCAAGTCCTAAGGCAGCTGTGGTCTTTCCCTTTCCATCACCTGTATAAACATGGATATAACCTTTCATCATTACTCCTATTAATTTATAATAAAATTTTTGTACCTACACTGCTCAGCACACAAAGAGGAAAAGTCTCAGCCATTTTTCTTATAGCATTCCATCCTGTGCAGTGCATAGGAACCAAAACCTCAGGTTCTATCCTTTTAAGTTCCTCCAAGGTCGGTTCAACAGCTGGTTCAAATGCAGGCCCAGACAGGTGAAATCCTCCTATAACTGCATATACCTGTTCTATGCCAGTGATCTTCTGGGCATATTTGATGGTATTTATTATTCCAGAGTGTGCGCATCCAGAGATTACTACAATACCCTTGTCTTTTAAATATATAACAAGCGCCTGATCATCCAGAATAAGGTCTTTTTCAGGCTTTCCATTTCTTTCAACAAAGAGATTTGGCATTCCTTTTTCAAAGTCAGTTTTTCGTTCTATCTGTCCGGTAACAAGGGCAAATCCATCACATATCTCAGTTGTATTCTTTGTTTCTACTACATTTACCCCTTTGCTTAGAAGTTCTTCTTTATCCAGCATCTTAGGAAATAAGAGCTTCTGGCCATTGGGAAAAACAGAATATCTGGGATAAAGAAATGCATCTGGATGCACAAACAGAGATATCCCTTTTTTACATTCTTCTATGACCCATCCCAATCCACCGGTATGATCCATATGAAAGTGGCTTATAACTATGGCTTCCAAGTTCTCAAGGTCTATATCCAGCCTTTTCAAGTTGTTCTGGATGCATGTCTGGGTATATCCTGTATCAAAGAGCAATTCATATGTCTTATCCTTAGTATAAATCTTGATCAGAAGAGAAAGACCGTGTTCTGCAAGGAGAGTATCTCTTGACACTTCATTACCCTTAGAAAGTATAGGTCTTTCCACAACAGGAAAGACATCTGGTAGCAAAAGGTCAACATAATTATCTACAAGGATCAGGACTTCTACGCCTTCTGCTGCTTTGATCTTTTCATTTCTTCTTGTATTTGCTTTAGTTTTTTCCATACCTCTATCACCTGCCTTCTTGTTTCTTCAATACTTCCTTCGTTATTTATAACAAAGTCTGCATATCCAATCTTTTCTTCTATTGGAAGCTGTGCTTTGAGAATGTTTTCTGCCTGAGCCCTTGTGATGCCATCTCTCTTCATAAGTCTTTTTATTTGAGTCTCTTTGGAAGTATAAACAACTATTATCTTGTGAAATCTATATTGATGATTGAGCTCTATCAGAAGGGGTACAGCTACCTGTATTATTGCATCAGGATCTTTTTTTACTATCTCATTTATCTGTCTTATAAACTCTTCATATATCCTTGGATGAGTAAAGCTTTCCAGCATCTTTCTCTTCTCTAAGTCAGAGAAGACTATATCTGAGAGCTTTTTTCTGTTTAATGTGCCATCCTCCATCAATACATCCTTTCCAAAATAATCTACAATCTGTTTCCATGCAGGTTTTCCTGGCTCTACAATCTTTCTTGCTATCTCATCAAAATCTATAAGTGGAGAGCCAAGCTCTTTGAGCATTTCAGAAACAGTGCTCTTTCCTGTAGCAATTCCTCCTGTAACTCCTACCACGAGTCTGTTATCAGAGCCATCCCCTCTTATTGATCTTATCACTTCTTTTACATTTTTATATGCCTCAGGAAATGCATCAGAGACATTCAGTTCTGCTCCTGCATAGCTTATAGGATATCTGACCCCTCTTCTATAAAGAGCCTCAAGGCCTCTGAGTGCCTTTTCCATCATATCCTCTGGAATCCCCATAACAAGTTCGTCATCCTGAGCATGGGCATATCTTCTTTCTCCATAGCAAGGTATTGTGAGAGATGGCTTATGCTCAAGATAGCAGCGTGCTATTGCATCAGCACAAGAGCTTTCTCCAACACAGTAGAAGTGCATAACCTCATAGTTTTCAAACTGAAGGGCATTTATAAGAAGCATCATCTGGGCAGGATTTGCATATATCAGAACTATGTCTGGATCAAATGGGTTATATACAAGTGGTGCAAGAGCAACCGCCTTATATTTTCCCCTAGGGATCCTCGGAATAGATTCCTCATATCTTTTTCCATCCTCTTTTTTTTGCACCCAGACTATACTTCTAAATGTGCCATCTTTGTTTACCTCTGGTATATCACAGAATCCCAATATTGAACCACATGTTTCACTCATCAGGTCTTTCATTGTAGCTCCCACTGTCCAGTCAAAGTTTCTCACAAGACTTATTAGCTGACACAGTGTTACCTTGTGGGGCATCCTTCTCATATATGGAATCTGCTCAAGCTCTTTTTCATCCTCTAAGAGCTTAAATGCCACAGGAAAGGATTTAAGCCTTAAAAGAAGCTCCATTCTTCTTATGATCTTTTCCCAGTCCCTTTTTGTTTTCATTTTGTTCTCCTCTTTAATATACATGCAAAGTATGCCTTGCTTTTAAGTGCCTCAATAAGCTCTTTTTCTGTGCTTATCTTTTCCTGAAAGTATGTTGCATATATGCCTATTTCGCTTGTTTCATGGGCATCACTTCCGCCTGTGCCTGGCAGATCACATATATCTGAAACCTTTTTTGTGAATATGTTTTCACTTGCATTTACCCTGCCATTCAACACTTCCACTGCATCTACTAATTTGAACAGCTCTCTTTTAGATGCCTTTTCTGGGGTAAGACCAAGACTTTGTACATCAGAGATAAGAAATCCTCTAAAAGGATGAGCCGCTATCATAAGGGCACCTTCCTCCTTCACTATCTCCCTCAATTCCATCGCGCTTATAAGACCCTTTTTGGCTGGTATTTTGTTTAATCCGAATACAAGAATGTCTCCCTGGTCTGTAGTTATCTCGGTACCTCTCAGCACAAGAAAGCCATGCTTATCTATGAGCCTTTCTATACTCTGCTTATCCCATATGTAGTTGTGGTCAGTTATACAGATGGCATCAAGCCCAACACTTTTTGCTGCTTCTATCTGCTCTTCAATACTATTAGATGCACAAGAGGATGCAGGATATGTGTGAACATGCAGATCAATAAGGGTACCCTCTTCTTTGGGACACGACGGGAAGACATCTTCGATATTGATTTTTTCTTGGGGTCTAACAAGCTTTTCCTGCTCCTTTTCTATAAAACCTTTTGCATTTTTTACAGTATCACAGCACTCAATGAGCAGGTTTGCAAAGTGACGACAGGACTTCTTACCAATTTCTTTTCTTATCTTTTCATAAAGCCCACTTTCAGCTATACATAATCCAACAGCTTCCTTTAATGGCTCAATAGCCCTTGGGCATTCAGGAGTTGTCCATCTTTTCCATCTGCCTTCAATAGAAATGATTCTGAGATCAGAAAGACTTACCCTAAGGTCTATTTCCAAACTGTAGATATCATCATCTAAGATTCCGTGCACAAGGATCTCATCAGGAGCAATCTTCTCTATTCCTACAAGCTTATTTCTCATAAACTTAAGCATTTTTTGTAGCCTCTATATCTTTTACGATACGGCTTCCTTTTGAAAAGGCAGCACACCTTCCGTATAGTCTTACATTCTCTTTTACCATCTCTGCGTAGTATTTAATGGCTTCCTCATCATCTTCTGGCCTTGGAGAACTTAACAGATCCTGCTTAGTAAAAGAAAGAATAATACCTCTACAACACTCTTCTAAGATAAATGAAATTTGAGATTCCCGAATGTGTGATTTTATCATCTTAAAAATCCCCGGGCCGATCCTGCTTTTTAGCAACGGATAAAATTGCCTTTCAGGCATCTTCTGCCAGCACTCTTTTCCTTCCCGTGATATGACTTCTATACTCTTTATTTCAAGCTCCGGAGGTTCTACCAAAAGTTTTGCCTCAATCTCTTGAACATTATCCTTTAAATAGCAGATAGACATGAGCAGACCATTATCACATTCCTCTACTCTTATATGCTTTATTCTTGAGAAACGAAGTATTTGATACATCTCAGCCTCTTTTTTGCTTAAAAATTACGCCTTAACATCTCTTTTGTCAATAATTGACCATCCTCATGTTTGACCCTCCCACGACTAAAGCCGTGGGATTCCCGCTTCAACGAGGGATGACTCGTAGACCTGCCCAAAAGCAGTTCCGCCGCCAGTGCCCTCTCCACGGGCGTCACTTCCCGCCAGCCCAGCGGT
>JAMOPX010000195.1 GCA_027064285.1 Desulfobacterales bacterium
CGTAGATGATAATCAGCTAATTTCTTAATCTTTGCTTATTCTGGATTTTTTATTGGTTAAGGTTTCATCTTTCCTGATCAGTTCTTGCTTTAGCATCATTTCATAGGATTTTGTGATTACAGATGAGATTGTTATCTCATCTGTAATCACAAAACCACCCCTTAAATATCTATATTTAAATTTCATTATTCTCGGAATTATCGATTTTATCCCTATCCCTCTCCATTGTCTACCTGCATCAGTCATCAATCCAAATCTGGATTCGTCAAAAAATTTTCTTTATCTGGCTTCTCTCTTGCTATCTCTAAATCTCTTTTCTTTAAATTCTCTTTCTTCCCTTTCATCCTTTCTCACATTCACCGGCCATCCCACTTTCTTATTTGCTCCTATCTTCTTCAATAAATTCGATATCCCCACTTTTAGTATTAAAGACAGATGTATGAATTTTTAGGCATAGGTTTAAGGTTCAAAATTTCTGCTGCAAAGTTGTTTTCGCTTAATAAAAGCCTTAGTTCTGGTTACAGATGAAGGTCTACTATACTTGACAATATATGCCAGAAAATACTACATTTCGGAACATACAAAAATAAGAGAAGTAATGGAGATACGGTAAATCTGAAGATGAACTCCTTATCGAAGGAGGAGTAGTACAAAGTGGTGGGTTGGCTATGGATGACCAAAAACCGCCAGGTGGGGTTGGCCATCCTGAAAAGGCGGAATATAAAATACCCCACCCAGAATTGCACTAATGTGCAGTTCTGTTAATCAGGTGTGTAATGTCTGTTTTAGTGCTTGCTGAACACAGAAAAGGTGAATTGAGAGAGATCACCTTAGAGATGCTAAGCTTAGGTGATAGGATTGCAAAGCAGAATTCCTTACAGCTATGTGTTCTTCTTCTGGGCGCAGATAAGGACTTTGTTGATATTTTAAAACCACTATGTGACAGGATTATATTGATCAATTCTGATGAACTAAAAAATTATTCTCCTGAGCCTTATGTAAAGGCAATAAAAAGTGCCTTAACAGCTATTAATCCTAGTCTAATCTTAACTGCACATTCAGCATTGGGAATGGACTTGGCTCCTGCCCTTTCTGAAGAACTTTCTTTGCCTTTGGTCACGGACTGTGTAGATGTAAAGCTTGAAAATAAGAAAATTATCACACTGAGACAAATATATGGAGGAAAGATTTTTTCTGAGCTTACACTCAAATCCTTTAATACATATTTAGTAAGTATTAGGCCAGGTAGTTTTGAGCCTGCTCAGGATCTGGGCAGGTCTGCTACAATAACAGAGATTCCGTTTGAGACCGAAGTTTTTGAAAAAAGAAGATTTTTAGAATACATAGAAGAAAAAATAGAAGATATAGATATAACTACTGCTGATATTCTGGTTTCCATTGGGAGGGGGATTGGAAAACCAGAGAATATTCCGATTGTGCAGGAATTTACTGATGAGATAGGAGCAGTCCTTTCTTGTTCAAGACCTGTAGCTGATAAAGGCTGGCTTCCAAAGAGCAGGCAAGTAGGCACATCTGGAAAGATCGTAAGACCTAAGATATATATTGCTTTGGGTATAAGTGGTGCTTTTCAACATCAGATAGGAATGAAGAATTCAAAAACTATTATTGCTGTGAACAAAGATCCAAAAGCCCCTATTTTTAATATTGCTCATTATGGGGTAGTAGCGGATATGTTTCAGGTTATTCCTTTGTTAAAAGAAAAGTTAAAGAAATGAAAAGTAATAGGATAGTTATCTTAGAAAAGGACTTTAATATATTTGAATCATGTGAAAGTCTGTTAAAAAATAAAGGTTATATAGTGAAAAGTATTTCTGATGCGCAGCAATTCCTGGCTGTATTTTCTGATACACCTTTTCAGGTTCTTATCATCGACTCTGATTTCTTAAAAGGAGAAAAGATAATTAGCTTCTTAAAAAGCATAAAAAAACAAAGACCTGTCTGTTTTGTTATATTAATCTTCTCGGATGTTTCTGTAGATATTCTCGTAAAGGCAACAACAGCAGGAGCAGATGCTGTAATCAAAAAGCCGTTTGCTATCGAACAGCTTATCTCAGTGATTGAGTCTTATTTTCAGAAGATTTCTTTAATTGAGGAAGATATAAAGATAAGTACTCTCATTCCTCTCTATGAGTTAACAGAACAGTTTATTATGACAGAATCTGAGGATAAGGTATTTCAACTGCTTATAAAAACGATAAAAAATTATACAGGTGCGGATAGGATCTCTATAATGATATATGATGAAGAAAAAGGGGTTCTGAGGATTAGAGAGGCAATAGGCTTGGATGAGAATATTGTAAAGACTACAGAACTTAAACCGGGTGAAAGTATAGCTGGCTGGGTTTTTGTGAAAAAAAAGCCTTTGATAATAAATGGTGTGGATGTAGCTGAGGATTTTCCTGAATATTACGAAATAAAACCGCTTTTAAAGAAAGAAGATCTGGTATCTATGTCAGTTCCTATTGTTTGCATACCTATATATATACGAGAAAAAAGCTTAGGAGTAGTAAACATTAGTAAGAAAAAAAACTCAAAGCCTTTTACCAAAAGTGATATGGAAATGGTTTTTGTCATCTGTAGACAGGCTGCATTAGCTATAGAGAATATAAGATCTCAAGAAGAGAGGGTGGAAAAGCTCAGGATAAAGACTATATTGGAACAATACATGGCACCTGAGATAGCAGAGCTCTTGCTCTCGTCTGGTAAAGACCCTATGAGCTTAGGGGAAATAAAAGATGTAGTAATACTTTTTGCTGACATAAAGGACTTTACCCTCCTTGTTCAGACTATTCCTATTAGTACTACAAGAAATTTTTTAAATGATTTTTTTGGCCTTTTAACAGAGGCAGTTTTTAAGTTTCATGGAACATTGGATAAATTCATAGGAGATGCTGCTCTTGCTATATTTGGTTCTCTCATACCTATAGATAGACCAGCTTATTCTGCTATATCTGCTGCTGTAGAGATAAGAGAGAGGTTTAACAAATTGAGGGACAAGTGGAAGACACAGGAAAAGGTTTTTCAGAACATAGGCATTGGAATAGGTATTACCTCTGGAAGAGTTTTTATCGGAAATGTGGGAACAGAGAAAAGATTTGATTTTACGGTTATCGGACTTGATGTTAATTTAGCTCAGAGATTAGCTTCTGATGCAAAGAATGGCGATATTCTGATTTCAGAAAGGGTCAAAGAGCAGCTGAATAATGGATTTATTTTAGAGCAAAGCACTTCCTATCATCTTAAGGGAATAGAAGGACCTGTTACTATATATACCATAAAATAAATCATGGGTGAGGCAAAAGAAAGATGGAAGTAAAAGAAGCAATTAATCAGAGAAGAAGTATCAGGGCTTATCTTGAAAAGCCTGTAGAAAGGGAGAAAGTAGAAGAACTTTTAACCCTTGCATCTAAAGCTCCTTCTGCTATAAATCTTCAGCCTTGGGAAGTTATGGTAGTTGCTGGAGAGGAGAGGAAGCGGTTGAGCAGACTTTTAGTAAAGAGGATGAAAGAACTGCAGGTCTCATGTGCACCTGGTGCGGTAAGCAGACTTCCTGATGAGTTTCTGAGAAGGCAGAGAGAGCTGTTTGAAGTTCTTTCTCCTGTTATCCCTGATGGAATGCAGTTTCAGGATTTCATAAATGAAGGAAGTTGCAATTTCTATGGTGCACCTGTAGCGCTTATCATCAGTATAGATCAGGTATTTTCCAGTGCAAGACTTACAGATATAGGAATATTTGTAGGGTATCTACTTCTTTCTGCTCATACCTTGGGTCTTGGCACTTGTCCTATAGGACTTATAACTGCGTTTCAGGATGAAATAAAAGAAGAGCTTAATATCAAGGAAAACAAAAACATAGTCATAGGTGTTGCTGTTGGATATCCAGATCCAGATGCTCCTATAAACCAAATAAAGACTCCCAGAGTATCATTAGAAAAGATAGTGAGGTGGAGAGGAATCTGATGGAATTTACAGCTGTTAAAGGTTTTAAAGACATACTTCCTGATGAAATACCTTACTGGAATCTTTTAGAAGAAGAAGCCAAGAAGATCTTTAAGGTATATGGATTTCAGGAGATAAGAACACCCATAGTGGAAAAGACAGAGCTTTTTAAAAGAAGTATTGGTCAGGAAACAGATATTGTTTCAAAAGAGATGTATACCTTTCAGGACTCCAAGGGAAGAAGTCTGAGCCTTAGGCCAGAGGCTACTGCATCTGTAGTTAGGGCTTATATACAGAACAGACTTTATCAAAAGGGTGGTGTTCAAAAGCTTTACTCCATAGGCCCTATGTTCAGACATGAAAGGCCACAAAAAGGCAGGTTCAGACAATTCCATCAGATAAATGTGGAAGAATTTGGGGACCCAGGACCTATGAGTGATGCAGAGCTGATTGTCATGATAACAGAGCTGTTCAAAAGGATTGGTCTTATGGAAGGGCTTAGTCTTAATCTGAACTCCTTGGGATGCCCTCTTTGCCGTCCAAAGTTCAGGGAAGTGCTGGTAAAATATTTGGAAGAGAAAAAGCAATATCTATGTTCAGACTGTCAAAGAAGATTAGAGCTTAATCCTCTTAGAGTATTTGACTGCAAAGTAAACTCATGTCAGGATGTCTTAAATGATGCCCCTTCTATCTCAGATTATCTTTGTGACAGCTGTAAAGAGCACTTTTCTTATGTTCAATACACATTAAAAGAGTTTGAGATTAATTTTTGTGTAAATCCTAAGCTGGTTCGTGGCTTAGACTATTACACCAGAACCACCTTTGAACTGCACACCTCAGAGTTAGGCACACAAAATGCCGTTGCAGGAGGAGGAAGATATGATGGTCTTGTGAAGCTTCTGGGTGGACCTGATCAGCCTGCTATAGGATTTGCTATAGGAATGGAAAGGACTGTTGAGCTTTTGAAAAAGAAAAAACAGCTTCAAATACAAGGGCCAGATCTGTTTATTGCTGCATTGGGAGAAGAGGCAAGAAAAAAAGCATTTTCTTGGATGATAGAGCTCAGAAGAGATGGCTTTTGGGTGGAGATGGAATATGAAGATAAAGGATTAAAGGCACAGATGAAAAGGGCAGACAGGCTTTGTGCCAAAAAGGTTTTGATTGTAGGAGAAGATGAGCTTTCAAAAAAGAGAGCAGCTCTTAGATACATGGATACTGGAAAACAAGTAGAAATAGAGCTGAGTAATATTACAAAAGCTATAAAAGAGGTTATTTAGTCATGGAATCTATCAAAGGCTGGAAAAGAACTCACACCTGCGGTGAACTTAACTTAGATTCTGTAGGGAAAGATGTGACCCTGATGGGATGGGTCCATTCCAGAAGGGATTTAGGAAAACTTATTTTTGTAGATTTAAGAGATAGAGAAGGTATAACTCAGGTTGTCTTTGATCCACAGGTAAGCCAAAGTGCATATGAAAAGGCAAAGCAGTTAAAGGATGAGTATGTAATAGCAATAAAAGGAAAGGTAGATAGAAGGGTTAAGGGACAGGAAAATCCAAAACTTGTAACAGGAGAAATAGAAGTAAAAGTAGAGTCTTTAAAGATCTTAAACAGCTCTGACATTCTTCCTTTTCAGATACATGGTGCTGTTGATGGATCTGAAACCTTAAGGCTTAAATATAGATATTTGGAGATGAGAAGACATGAGGTAATGGAAGTTTTTAGGCTCAGACACAAAATTGCTTCATTTATCAGAAACTATTTTGATAAAAAAGGCTTTATAGAAGTAGAAACTCCTTTTCTTACCAAAAGCACACCTGAAGGAGCAAGAGATTATCTTGTGCCAAGCAGGGTTCATAAAGGTAAATTTTACGCCCTTCCCCAGTCTCCTCAGTTGTTTAAGCAGATTCTTATGATAGCAGGCTTTGACAGATACTATCAGATAGTAAGGTGCTTCAGAGATGAAGACCTCAGGGCAGACAGACAGCCAGAATTTACTCAAGTAGATGTAGAGATGTCTTTTGTAGATGAAGAAGATGTGATGGGTGTGTTTGAGGAGATGATTAAGCGCCTATTTAAGAAAGTGCTGGATTATGAAGTTAAAACACCTATTCCCAGACTAAGCTATGAAGATGCAATAGAAAGATTTGGATCTGATAAACCTGATTTAAGGTTTGGAATGGAAATACATGATATTACAGAGCCTCTAAAGGAGAGCGAGTTTAAGATATTTCTGAATGTTATAAGTGCTGGAGGAAGGATAAAAGCGATAAAATTAAAAGATCAGGGATTTTCAAGAAAAGAGCTTGATGGAATCTCAGAGGAAGTAAAGAACTATGGTGCAAGTGGAATTCTGTGGGCAAGGGTAATAAAAGATGGATGGCAGTCTCCTGTGAAAAAATATGTACAGGATGAGAAAAAGAAAGAGATAAATCAGATACTTGATGCAAAAGAGGGTGATTTGATCCTTATGATTGCTGACAAAAATGATGTAGCAACAAAGGCTCTTGGTATGCTCAGGTGTTCTTTGGCAAGGAGATTGGGCTTGTTGGAAAAAGAGAAATTTGATTTTGTTTGGATAAAAAACTTTCCTCTTCTTCAGTACAATGAAGAAGAGCACAGATTAGAGCCAATGCATCATCCATTTACTTCTCCCTTAGATGAGGATATAGAGCTTTTAGAAAAAGAGCCCTTAAAAGTAAAAGCAAAGGCTTATGATCTTGTTTTAAATGGGCAGGAGATAGGAGGAGGAAGCATAAGAATACATAACTTAGAACTTCAGAACAAGATATTTAAAATAATAGGCATATCTGAGCAGGAAGCACAGAAAAAATTTGGCTTTTTCTTAGAGGCACTCAGATATGGAGCACCACCACATGGAGGTATGGCTTTAGGATTTGACAGATTAGTAGCAATAATGACAGGAAAGGAATCTATAAGAGAAGTTATACCTTTTCCAAAGACCACAAGCGCTATTTGCCCACTTACAGGCGCCCCCTCAGAAGTAGACGAAGAACAACTACGGAATTTTGGAAAATGAATGAAAAAATATTAATAGTAGACGATAGTGTTATTAACAGAAAATTACTCTTTAATATTTTAAAAAAAGAGGGTTATCAACTTTTGGAAGCTAAAAATGGTGAAGAAGCGATAAATATA